>USCU01000019.1 GCA_900553335.1 uncultured Ruminococcus sp.
AGTCTGGGCCGTGTCTCAGTCCCAATGTGGCCGTTCAACCTCTCAGTCCGGCTACTGATCGTCGCCTTGGTAAGCCGTTACCTTACCAACTAGCTAATCAGACGCGAGCTCATCTTTCAGCGATAATTCTTTGATCATTCAGTCATGCGGCTGAATAATGTTATGCGGTATTAACAGTCGTTTCCAACTGGTATCCCCCTCTGAAAGGCAGATTGCTCACGTGTTACTCACCCGTCCGCCACTAAACAAAATCGGTGCAGCAAGCTGCGGTGATTTTGCTCCGTTCGACTTGCATGTGTTAAGCGTGCCGCCAGCGTTCATCCTGAGCCAGGATCAAACTCTTTAGTTTGTTGTATATTCTCTAAGTACCTCTCAGTACTTAGCTAATACCTCGCTCTAGTCTTTACTCTAGCTTCTTCTTCCTCATTTTTTTCTAGTCTGTTTCGCTCAGACCTTTTACTTCGCTTCCTTCTCTTCAAAGGAATCTCTCAAGGGTTTCTTTCGTCTCTCATATATTGTTCAATTTTCAAGGTGCGAGCGCTCTAAAAACTATTTCCGTTTTTCGAGTGCTTGATTATTATAGCACAACCATATTGCGATGTCAACACTTTTTTTGAGTTTTTTTGCAATTTGTGCATTTTTCCTCTTCAATACATGGTTTACTGAATTTTACTGGTCATTTTGCACACATTTCATCTATTTAGTTTTTATTTTCTGATCTATTGCTTATTTTATGTATAAAAATAGAAATCCGTGCCACAATAGTTTTATCATTTTCAAGTTCGGAGGTAATTTGTGAAAACACGAATAGCTGCTCTTTTAACAGCTCTGACAATAACCTTTGCCGCTTTGGCAACAATCTCATTTATACCAAAAGCATCAGCGCAAGGATCTGTACCTACCGCTCTTGCGTCCGGTTCTATCCCAGCGGCTACAGAATCTAACATTTACCTGCTAGCCAGAATCATTTCGGCGGAGGCAAGAGGCGAGCCATATACTGGTCAGGTCGCAGTAGGAGCTGTTATACTCAATCGAATCAAACATCCGTCTTTCCCGGACACTTTGTCGGGAGTTATATATCAAGGAGGAGCCTTTACTGCAATTGTCGATGGACAGTTTAACCAGCCTATTTCTGATTCTGCATATAACGCTGCCCGTGACGCCTTGAATGGTTGGGATCCGACAGGAGGAGCTATATACTATTATAATCCCTCAAAAACTTCAAATGCATTTATGCACTCAAGGCCTACAATCGTTACAATCGGAGCGCATCGATTCTGTTCATAACATCAAAACTCTAAAAATCCCGTCACTTTAATGACGGGATTTATTTTGTGCAATATTAAACTTTCACAGCCGTTCTTTCAAATTCATTTTATTTTTGTGTTCCCGCATTACGGCAAAACCAAATCCTGGTTTTTATACGCATAGCCGAAATGAATCGGAGGTGCAGTAACAAATATGTAAACAAACTCTTCTTCGCCATCATTTAACAGACCGTGAACGTCTTTATCAGCAAATCTCACAACATCTCCTACATTAAAAGGCATAGTTACGTTGTTTTCAAGTAAAAGCTTCCCTTTTCCTTTTATGGCATACCAAATCTGCTCTGATGATTCGTGAATATGCAAAGGCTGATTTGCACCTACTTCAAGATGAACTTCTGTAATGGTCACTCTAGTACTTTTAGAATTATCAGGATTTAAGAGCTGTCTTGACGTAACTCCTGGATTTGATAATTTATTTATTTCATCTGACTTAATAAATTCCATAGTAGATCCTCTCATTATATTATTTCAAAGTATATTTTAATTGTAATATAATCTTTTCTATAAATAAACAAAAAGTCAGCAGTATACTAAAATCAATCTACTGCCGGCTTTATCTAAATCACATCATTTTGTGTCATTGCACAATGTTTTATTTCGCCTTTTAATGCAACCCTCATTCCCCGGCGAATTATCTCGTTTTTCAATAAGGGACAACGCCCTGTCATTCAACAAACTACCTGACATAGTCGTTGTTATAAATTTATGCGATGTTATTCACAAGAAAAATCCACTGATTATTTTGTTGCAGCGTCTATATATCCTTTAAGTCTATCCTCATCGCATTCTGAAATTTGTGCTGTCCTCGAAATTTTTGCAGCTCCATCTGTATATGCTCCTTCCGCAACCAGATTTCCGTTCGAATCAAAGAACAAACTCATAGTTTTTCCGTCGCCGTATTCAACAGTTTCCATACTAAGCTTAATATTTCCGCTGACGGACTCTACATTATACTGAGCGGTTGCTTTTCCTGTTTCATAAACTTCAAGACTTGAAAAGTTCAAAGGCTTTGTGCGTTCTGTCCATTCGCCTTTGAAAACATAATAAGAGTAATATTTATCTGCGCTTTTTAATGATATGACATTCACGGCATTTTCCGGTATTTCAGCATCGTCATCTGCATAAGCAACATGTCCCGATTCAGCAGCAATGTTATCTCCGTCTGTCAAGGTATAACTAAACGCTACAAAATCACCAATCGGCTGAACAATGTAGTTTACCAAGGAATACTTATGTGTGTCTACCAAAGGTTTTACATTAGCATCAAAATAATATGTCTTTGCATCTGTTTTTCCGACAACAGTCAGCTCAGCGCCTATAAGATCATAATATGTATAATCAACTGAGTTATTTACCTTTTCACTTGACTTATATTTGTCATAATCAATCTTACTTTTCTTAACCTCATCAGCGCAGCCCGCTGTAAATATACAAACCGCCGCCAACGCAGCTAACAGTAATTTTTTCATGTACTTTCACCCACTTTTTACTTGTTTGAATCTATTTTATCCCAATAAGCCATGAGATACTGCACTCCGGATACTGCAGTCAAAACAGCCGCAATCCAAATGAGAATCTCATTCAGCCAAAAAATATGAATTTCGATCCCTTCCAAAAACATTATAAGAACAATCGCCAGCATCGTGAAAGCAGTTTTAAGCTTTCCAAGCATTCCTGCCGGTACAACGACTCCCTCGTTAGCAACGACAAGCCTTATTCCTGAAACCATAAGCTCTCTCGCCATGATAACGATTACCGCAGCAGCATCGATCCACTGAGGAGAACGTGCCGAAAACAAAATAAGAGCACTCATAACAAGCATCTTATCTGCCAAAGGATCCAAAAACTTTCCAAAGGTTGTAATAAGCCCCCTTTTTCTTGCAATCATTCCGTCAAACCAATCCGTAATTGATGCCACAATAAAAATTGCCAAGGATATCAGCACAAAAACATTTACGCCGTCACCATAGAAGTGCTGACTTACTATCATTCCCGCCATGAAAAATGGTATCAAAACCATTCTGATGACAGTTAGCTTGTTTGGTAAATTCAAATTCATATTATGTTTATCCTTTCTGGGATAGAGAATTTTCATGTGAATTGCCCTATCAAGGCAAATTTTACCTCTTCGATTATAGTTCAAAGTTAATATATAAAATTGTAAAGTAATATTTTGATGAAAAACGTCTGTTAAAATCCACTTCAAATAGAATCTTTTTTAAACTCTTTCCCCCAAAAGATCAAAATCAAGCGTATCCGTTATCCTAACCTTTATAAACTCACCCTGAGAAGGCTTTTTCTCTGCTGTAAAGAAAATTTTTCCGTCTATCTCCGGTGCGTCCATATAGCTTCTTCCAAAGAAGCATTCCGCATAACGGTCAAATCCCTCGCATACGACTTCAATAGTTTTACCTATCTGTTTCTCATTTTTTTCAAACATTATTCTCGACTGCTCTTCATAAATAATTTCAGCACGGCGAGCCTTTGTATCCTCATCAAGCTGACCGTCAAACTCAGCCGCAGCAGTTCCTTCCTCAGCAGAGTACGCAAAGCATCCGAGCCTATCAAATCTCGCTTTTTTTACAAATTCACACAGCGACTCAAACTGCTTGTCGTTCTCACCCGGGAAACCGGCTATCAGTGTTGTTCTTAAAATTATTCCCGGAACTTTTTCTCTTATCTTTTCTATAAGTGAAACAAGCGACTGCTCATCGCCTTTACGGTTCATTCTTTTTAAAATCGCCTTGTCGCAATGCTGAATAGGTATATCCATATACGCAACTATCTTTTCCTCATCCCTAAAAACATCAATAAGCTCATCGGTAATTCTCTCAGGGTACATATAAAGCGTTCTTATCCACTTTAATCCCTCGATTTGAGCAAGCTTCTTTAAAAGCTCGGCAAGCTTACTATGGCCATATAGATCCTCGCCGTATCTCGTTGTATCCTGAGCTATTAAAACAAGCTCTTTAACACCTCTGACTGCAAGGCTTTCGGCTTCTGACACAATACTTTCTATGCTTCGGCTTCTGAAACGTCCTCTGATTTTTGGAATTGCACAGTATGTACATCTATTATCGCAGCCCTCGGATATTTTCAGATAAGCCAAATATGAAGGAGTAGACAGTATTCTCTTTTCGTCAAAGCACAAATCTCCCTTATCTCCGTATGCGCTTACCCTTTCACCGCAGAATACCCGTCTTATTATGTCTGTAAGCTCATCATTTTTTCCGATTCCTACAACAGCGTCCACCTGTGGGATTTCACTTAAAATCTCATCACGGTATCTTTCTGCAAGGCACCCCGTTACAATTACCGCCTTTATTCTTCCTTCTTCCTTTAATGTACAGAATTCGAGAATCGTTTCTATTGCTTCTTCCTTTGCAGACTGAATAAACCCGCAGGTATTTATAATTACAACATCGCTCAACGCTGCATCGTAAGCAATCTCATATCCATCGTCCTTTAAAAGTGCAAGCATTCTTTCGGCGTCCACCTGATTTTTAGGACATCCCAGAGATACCATTCCTATTTTAGTCATTTAAAATCCTTTCCGTTATGCCAAAATAGAGGAAAAGGCAATAATCTCATTCCTCCTCTAAAACCGCTCTGATAACTATATTTATATCTTCGTAAGAAAATCCCTTTCGTATAAGCGCATTTCTAACCTTTTGTATGCCCTTTTCATCTTCCATGTATCTTTCGTATTTTGCCTTTACAAGCTCGTAAAGCCTAAGCGTCGAGTCATCTTGATACCGCTCCAAAACTTCATTTATAAGCTCCTTTGAAATTCCCTTGCGATACATTTCCTGACTAGCCCTATAGTTTCCGAAGCCTTTTGTTATTATATAGTATTCACCCAAGTGCTCAGCATACCTTCTATCGTTTACAAGACTAAGCTCGCAAAGCCGATTTAACACCTCGTAGCATATATCCTCGTCATAATTTGCTTCAAGCTTTTTAAAAAGGCCGATATAGGAATACTCCCTTGCGTCGAGAAGATACATCGCACGCTCTCTTGCACGCCTTAAATCGTTTGCCCTCACCACCTCGGCAAGCGCACTTTCAGGTATTTCCGTTCCCTCCCTTAAATGATACTCAGAAATGATTTCACTGTTTATAAAAATCGGCTCAGCGTCTTTAAAATAAATTCCGTAGGTTTTGCCCTTATATTTTTCTATTTTTTCAATTTTCATTACTCAGTGTCAACCGGAGCAAACTCCTCAAAATCATCGTCTGCATTTACGACAACGCTTGATGCAGGCTTGCTCGATTCGTCCGCCTTACTTACAGCCGCAGCGCTTGCCGCCTTTAGGTCAGCCGCTTTCTTGCTCTTTTTAGAAGTAGAAAGCACTGCTCCGTCCTTAACCTTTTCCTTTACAAGGTCCTCAATCTCGTTCATGAGATCTATGTTTTGCTTTAAAAACTCCTTGGCATTATCTCTTCCCTGTCCTAGCTTTAGATCGTTATAGCTAAACCATGCTCCGCCTTTTTTAACTACTCCGAGATCTACTGCCATGTCCAGAATCTCACCTACTCTTGAAATTCCTGTACCGTACATAATGTCAAATTCGCACTCTTTAAACGGAGGAGCAACTTTATTCTTAACTACCTTACAGCGAGTTCTGTTTCCGATGACATCGCTTCCCTGCTTTATCTGCTCCGCTCTTCTAACTTCTATTCTTACAGACGAATAGAATTTAAGCGCACGTCCTCCCGGAGTTGTTTCGGGATTTCCGTAAATAACGCCAATTTTTTCTCTTACCTGATTTATAAAAACGGCAACACAGTTGCTCTTTGCAATAACGCTTGTAAGCTTTCTCATAGCCTGCGACATAAGACGAGCAAGCTGTCCGACATGAGTATCTCCCATATCGCCGTCGATTTCCGCTTTTGTTACCATTGCAGCCACTGAGTCTAAAACTATACAGTCGATAGCTCCCGAACGAACAAGTGCCTCGGCAATTTCAAGCGCCTGCTCTCCGCTGTCAGGCTGAGAAACAAGCAGAGAATCTATATCAACTCCGAGATTTTTAGCGTAGACAGGATCGAGTGCATGCTCAACGTCAATAAACGCAACCTCTCCGCCAAGCTTCTGAGCTTCTGCTGCGATATGGAGTGCAACGGTTGTCTTACCCGAGCTTTCAGGTCCGTATACTTCAACGATTCTTCCTCTTGGTACTCCTCCTATTCCAAGCGCCATATCAAGCGTCATTGAACCTGTAGGAATTGCTGCAACATTTAAAGCCTTATTTTGTCCCAGCTTCATTACAGCGCCTGCACCGTAGGTTTTTTCAATTTGAGCAATGGCCGTTTCTAACGCTTTTTTCTTTTCTTCACCTGTTACAGCAACAACAGGCGGTTTTTTGCTCTCGTTTTTCTTTATCGCCATTTTATTTTCCTCCGTCCTTTAAATTAATGCGTAATTACAATTGAAACAAACTTTAATATAATAAAACAATTCCTGCACAGTTCCGTCGGGAGCCAGCTTGTGCGTTAAGATGAATTCTGTGCCAAATCCAAATGCGTGTAGGCTTTGGCTCTCACAAACCTTTCCTTAACCTTAAACCCCAAAAACAGAGGGCAAGGGGAGAAGATGCTGAAAAAGGATTCGGCAAGAAAAAACCATAAGAACGAATTTTTTCAAAACTTTGGGGAAGTCCCTCAGGTTTTGGTTGGTTTTATTATCCTTCCCCTTTTCTTAGGTTGTCCCTTTGCAAGAGATATAGATCGCTAATTAAAAGTAATCCATATTCCGATTATAACATCCCCATTCCAATCAACTACAAATTATGATAGCCAAAAGCACTATTTGCACCACCACAAACATCGGAACTAAGATATAAAACTTCACCTTTCTTGTCTTATGATGAAAGAAATACATTCCCGCAACTCCGCCGATCGCTCCAAAAAAGAAGCTGAAACCTATCAAAACCCTTTCAGGTATCCTATAACTCCCCTTTTTCGCTTTCAGCTTATCAGCACCAAAAAGGAAAAATGTAATTATACTCATGATCGTAACAAATACAATGATACCGGTATAATATCTGTGCAAAAAATCAATCAGCATATTCATTTGACACACCGGCTGTTATCACTCTGTAAATTCCCGAATAATCCCTTTTCTTTCTGACGTTTGTGTATCCGTTTTGAATAAGGATTTTCATAACTTCCTCTTCCTGACCGATACCGATTTCAAAATAGATTTTACCGCTTTCATTAAGCTTGGATTTATAAAGTCTTGCAATTTTACGATAATACTCAAGTCCGTCCTCGCCGCCGTAAAGCGCTTCAAACGGTTCAAAGGCAACCTCCTCCTGCAAAATCCCGGGAGTCATGTCCCTGACATTTAAATACGGAGGATTACAGGTAATTATATCCGCCACAGGAAGTGCATTTATTACCTCTTCATCAAATATATCTCCTAAAATAAGCTTTGCCTTAGAGCCGAGATTTTTGGAATTTCTCTCTAAATACCTATAAGCGTCCCCGCTCTTTTCAACCATATAGAGTTCCTTTAAAGAAAGCTTATCCTCTAAAGTCAGTCCGATACACCCGCTTCCTGCACAGAGATCGACAAGCGTAAGATTTTCATTCCCACCGTTATCCTCTATACACTTTTCAACGAGTGTTTCCGTATCAGGTCTTGGAATTAAAACACCCTCGCCAACGCAAAAAGTTTTGTCATAAAAATCCCATTCGCCTATTATATACTGAAGCGGTTCGTGACCTATTCTTCTTCTCATAAGCTCATTTAAAACCTGCATCTGAGCCTCACTCAACTCTTTTTCGGGATCTTCTTTAACGCTTATCCCCGTACCATATAAAACTATCTCTTCGGCATCTTTTTTTCCGTCAATTCCGCTTTCAACAAGCCTTGATTCTATTATTTCAAACGCTTCTTTAAGATTCATTTTTCTCCACCATCTTAGAACATTAGTTCGCTAAACTTAGTATACCATTTTTCTGAAACTCTGTCAACAGCTTACCATTTATCTATAGACTTATCCTCAGGAATACAAGGCTTAAGCGCTGCTATTGCAACCTCAATTTCACTTTCATCAGGCTCTCTTGTTGTTATCCTCTGAAGCCAGAGTCCGGGAGCTGAAAGAATCCTCGTAAACGGATTTGAATATCTTCCTGCAAGTCTAATAAACTCATATGTTATCCCTACATAAACAGGTATAAGAACAAGCTTTATCACAATTCTTAAAGCAATATTATCCCAAGGAAGATGCAGCACAGAAGTTATAATAATGCTCACAATAAGAGTTAAAATAAGAAAACTGGTTCCGCATCTCGGATGAAACCGACAATGCTTTTTAACGTTTTCAACTGTGAGCTCCTCTTCAGCCTCATAACAGGCAATCGTTTTGTGCTCTGCACCGTGATACTCATAGGTTCTTCGTATGTCCTTCATAAGTGACGTGAGCGCCATATAAAGGACGAAAATAATAATTTTTAAAACTCCCTCGATTATCGTTTTAACTATAGAATTTATAGGTATGACCTTTCCTACAAGGCTTGATACGAACGACGGAAGCCACATGAATAAAACAACCGCTAAGGCTACCCCCAATACAACTCCTACAGTCATTACTATCGGCATAAGTTTATCTCCGATATGTTCGTCAAGCCATTTCTCAAGTTTTGTTTCAGGCTCTTCATCCTCAAAGTCCATAGCTCTGTCTGCTGATTTTGAAAGGCACTTATAGCCGTCTATCATTGAGGTCACAAAATTAAACGGTCCTCTTATAAACGGACACTTTCTGTACCATGGCGGATTCTTTCCGTTTTTTATTTCCCACGTTTCGGTTTCGATCTCTCCGGTAGGAAGCCTTAAAGCCATTGCAGCATTATCAATTCCTCTCATCATAACGCCCTCAATAAGAGCCTGTCCGCCGATTTTAGATTTAAACTTCTCCTGCGTTTTGTTCTCCATTTGTAAATTCGTTCCTTTCCTCATCCGTCGAAATAACCTCAACATTTACACTCTTATCATTTGATAGCTTTTTACTTTCTTTATAAGGAAGCTTTATTATTACTGTTGTTCCGACGCCCTTTTGGCTGTTGACTTCAAGCGTTCCTCCGTGAAGCGAAATAATTTCATCAGCAACTGCAAGTCCTATTCCCGAACCTCGCCTTGTGCTGTCTGCCTTGAAGAACTTTGTCTTTACCTTAGGCAGATCCGCTTCTGCTATTCCAATTCCCGTATCTGAAACGGAAATGACAACAAAACCCTTTTCCTCATAGGCCTCAACGCTTACCATATCTCCGCTGTCGGAATACTTAATTGCGTTATCAACAATGTTTATAAACACTTGCCTTAATCTGTTTTTATCTCCGTATATAATCGGAAGCATCTCCGGCTCATAATAATTAAGCGTAATTCCAAGTGCCTTTGCACGCTCCTGATAAATAAGTACAGTTTCTCCGAGCTCTGCCAATATATCCAAGTTATCCATATTGAGCATAAGCCTTCCGTCCTGGATTCTTGAAAAGTCCAAAAGCTCCTCAACCATCTGCGACAAACGCTCGCTCTCGCTTGAAATAACTCTCATTCCCTTAATAAAGGTTTCCTTATCGTTTATCGCCGTAAGCGTTTCGCTCCATCCCTTTATCGCCGTAAGAGGAGTCCTAAGCTCATGAGAAACCTGAGAGATAAATTCGTTTTTCATAGTTTCCGCACTCGAAAGCTCCGCCGCCATATAGTTTACGCTTTCACAAAGCTTTCCAAGCTCATCGTCACGCTCAGGTTCAAGACGCCTTGAAAAATCTCCTGTCGCATATTGCCTTGCAATTGTTGCGATTTCAACGACCGGCTTTTTTATCGTTCTTACAAAGTAAAACCCAAGAGTAAATATAAAAGCAAGAAGAGAAATTGATATTATTACAACTATCAGTCCAAATAAAAATACTCTGCCGTTTACATCTTCAAGAGATGTTACCATTCTAAGAGCTACAAACTGAGAAGGCGATTCGTCAATTGATGTCGTCAAAGACATCGCCTCTTCCCCCGTAGAAAGCTCTACTGTATTAATAACCCCGTCGTTTGTGTACTGAACTTCAAAAAGATCGCTGTCATTAAAATTAAACCCCGATGAAGTAACCGCAACATTTCCGTTTCGGTCAATTGCCATAAGCTCTATTT
>USCU01000020.1 GCA_900553335.1 uncultured Ruminococcus sp.
CATACATAGTTTTAAACATTATGATAATAACTCACATTTCAAAATCACCTGTTAAATTATTGCGGGAGAACGCATAAAAAATACCTGTATTTGTACAGTAAAAAGACACAGAGAAAAATTTAAAATTTCCTCTGTGTCTAAATTTTTATTAATAATTCCGCACTCCGAATTGATTAAACACCCAGCCCGGCCTTGCGAAGAGCTTTTGTTACAGAAAAGCCAAGAACTGTTGCTGCGGCGATCTTCAAAGCATCTGCCCAAATAAATGGTATAACACAAGCCGCAAGCGCAGCGCTGACAGTAGAACCCATTGAAATAACAAACCACGCCGTCCCGAGCAGATAGCAAAATGCCAACGCTAAGATCATTGAAACTATCATGGCAGCAATGTGGTAAACCGATCCTCTTTTGATAAAGCTTCTGGTTATAAACGATATAATTAGAGCCATAAAAGGATATGCAACTATGTACCCTCCTGTAGGACCTGCTAAAACCTGCGCTCCGCCCCTGAACCCTGTGAATACGGGAAGTCCGACAATGCCGATAAGAATGTAAACAACGGTTGAAACAACCGACAGATTCCAAGGCAGAATTGCCGCTGTCAGGAAGATGCAAAATGTTCCCAGAGATATAGGAACCGGTCCGATCGACACCGACAAAGGTGATAAAACACAGCAAAGCGCTGTCAGCACCGCCGCAATACAAAGGTTTTTAACCGAAAAGTTTAACGCTTTATTCATTATATTCATCCTCTTTCTGTTTTAAAGCTTGACGGAAACCTCTCCCGATGAAAGCCACTTTTCCGTTCCGTTTTCAAAACGCACCAAAAGCCTGCAATCCCTACCTATTTTGATGGCTGTTGCATTTGAAACATTCTCGCCGTTTATTACTCTTACTTTCTTGCCAAGAAGATTTGACCTTTTTATGTATCCGTCTAAAAAGGTTCTTTCAGGAAGCGTTTCGTAAAAGCTGTAAAAGCGTTTTATTATTTCCGCAGCAAGCTTCGCTCTGGGAGCTTCGCCGCTGCTGTCAAAAACCGCTCCGACAATGTCTTTTAGCTCATCGGGAAAACCACCCTGCGGCTCGCAAGTATTTACTCCGATACCGACAACCGCATAGGAAAGCCCTCCGCATTCGATATCCGTTGACGCTTCAGTTAAAATTCCGCAGATTTTTTTATCGTCTAAAAATACATCGTTCACCCATTTTATCGTGACGTTTTTGCCCGATACGCTTTCAACTGCTTCAGCAACAGCAACGGCAGCGGAGGTTGTAAGAAAAAGACATTCCGAAAGCGAAAGCTTTGGACGAAGCAATATGCTTAAATAAACGCCTGTATTTTCAGGGGAATAAAAGCTTCTTCCAAGACGTCCCTTCCCCTTTGTTTGGTTTAAGGCGATAACAACCGTGCCGTCATCAGCACCCTTTGCAGCAAGCTCTTTAAGATAGTCGTTTGTTGATGAAACCGTATCCATAACGATGACGTTGAGCTTGCTCCCGAAGCTTCCGAGATAATGCTCAACAGATTCTTTATTAAGAACACTCCCGATATTTTTTAAACGATAGCCTTTATTAGTTACAGCTTCTATTTCAAAGCCGTCTGCCTGGAGTGATTTTACAGCCTTCCAAATGGCATTTCTTGAACAAAAAAGCTCTTTTGAAAGCTTTTCTCCGGATATGAAGTTTTTATCATTTTTTATTAGAGCCGACAAAAGCTCCGCTTTTATACTCATGTAGTGCACACTCTCCTTAAAGTACGGTATTAAGTATATCAAAACAAAAAATCATTGTCAACTAAATTGTCGAAAAAGGTGACAATTAAATTCTAAATGCAGAAGTCAAAATTACAATTGACAATGGATAATGGACAATTTTTTCGACATAATTTGACAAAAAACAACCCTTGTGCTATTATAGACACAAGGGTTGTCTGCTTAACGGTAGGCGGTTTCTCCCGCAAGGGAGGTGATAACCATGGTTACATACTCGGATATACTTTTATTCGCTTCTGTAATTATTAACGTTATCTCTCTATGCTGCTTTATATTTTACAGCAAAAAATAGAGTCTTTATTTATTAAAAAATAAAGAAATAACCGCCTGAACTTTTCCGGAGTCGGCGGTTATTTCTTAATCGTATTCCGGGAGAACCGCTTATCGCAGGCTCCCTTTTTATCTATATTATAGCATATCAAAAACGTTTGTCAAGGAGAATTTAATGCATAATTACAATTGACAGTTGACAATTGATAATGGAAAATTTAATTCAAAATCAAAGAAGGTTAGAGATGAGAGAAATTTCTCCTTTACTCTAACCTTTTTTTGATCAAAACAATTGTCAACTATTCGTTATACATTGTCAATAACTTTATTAAGCGTTTTTTCATTCTCAACATTCGCAAACGCTGCATCAGAGAGCGTTTTTCGAACAAGACCCGTTAAGACCTTGTTAGGTCCAAGCTCAATAAATGTGTCAATCCCTGCCGATTTCATAGCCTCAAGCTCGCTTACAAACTTTACCGGAGAAACTATGTGCCTTGCCAAAAGCTCAGGCATACCCGAAAAATCGTCAAGTCTAGCTCCTAAAACATTTGAATAAAAATCCACCCCCGGCGCTTTAAACTCAATCTCTCTCGCCGTTTTTATAAATTCGTCCGCAGCCGACTGCATAAGACGTGAATGGAAGGCGCTCGAAACGTTAAGCTTCATGCATCTTGCCTTTTTTCCGGTAAAAATCTCGATCGCCTTATCAACAGCCGGAACTTCTCCTGCAATTACAGTCTGGACAGGAGAGTTATAATTTACTGCTGTAACATAGCCGTCTATCGATTCACAGACTTCCTCAATCTCAGCGCTTGGCAAACCTATTACAGCACACATTGCCCCTTCATTTTCCTCCGCCGCTTTCTGCATAGCCTCTGCTCTTGCTTTGATAAGCTTAAAACCGTCCGATACGCTTATCATACCGCTTGCAACCATAGCCGCATATTCTCCTAATGAATGACCTGCAACAGCGCAAAACTCAACGCCCCTTTCCTTGATCGCTTCAAGAGCGCACAGCGATGTCGCCATAATAGCCGGCTGTGAATAAACGGTTTTGTTAAGCTCCTCTGCCGGACCGTCAAAGACTATAGTCTTAAGATCATAACCCAAAACCTCTTCGGCGATTTTAAAAATATTCTTTGCACCATCGCTTATATCGTAAAGCTCTTTTGCCATACCGACATACTGAGAGCCTTGTCCCGAAAATAGAACTGCATTTTTTGACATAATATAACTCCTTACTTTTTATTGTGCAACTATATTTTTACCAAATTACACTTGATATTTGACCCATTTTATAGTATAATACTATCATCACTGTTTAAGTATAACACAATTTTATTTTTTTGACAATAGATCAAAACCTTAATACCAGAATTTAAAGGAGATAAAAATGACTGGAGTTAAAATCATAGGAGTGGGCAAATGTGCTCCGGAAAAGATAGCAACTAATGATGATTTCTCAAAGATAGTTGAAACAAACGATGAGTGGATAACTACCAGAACCGGAATCAAAAAACGTCACATATCAAACGGCGAGCCAACCTGGCACTTAGGTGCTGAAGCGGCAAAGGAAGCTGTAGAAAATGCAGGAATCCCTGCGGCAGATATAGGCCTTATCATAGTAACAACTATCACGAACGATTATGTAACTCCGTCCGTTTCATGTATTATTCAGCGTGAGCTTGGCGCAATCGGCTCAATGGCAATAGATGTAAACTGCGCTTGCTCAGGCTTTGTATATGCCTTTGACATGGCAAAGAGATATTTGCAGACTGATGAAAATTTAAAATATGCTCTTGTCGTTTCTACAGAAGAGCTTTCAAAAATAACCGATTATACAGACCGTGCTACCTGCGTTTTGTTTGGTGACGGTGCAGCAGCAGTCGTTTTAGAACGTCGTGAGGACACGGTTTATTCCTCGTATCTCGGTGCAGACGGAAACGGCGCAAAATATCTGCTTGCTAAAAGCTACGAATCGCATACGCCTTTCTCTGACGGCAAAAACGTAATTGAGGACGAAATGCCTAAAAGAGAGAACCATTATCTTTTCCAGGACGGAAGAGAGGTTTATAAGTTCGCTACAAAAGTCCTGCCTCGCGCTTGTGAAAAAAGCTGTGAAGCACTTGGAATTACACCGAATGAGCTTGACTGTATTATTCCCCATCAGGCTAACAAGAGAATTATTGAAACAGCAGCGAAAAACTTATCGCTTCCTCTTGATAAATTTTTCCTGAATCTTGAAGAATACGGAAACACATCTTCCGCAAGCGTTCCGCTGGCTCTTTATGACGCTGTAACAAGCGGTGCTGTAAAGCACGGAGATAAAGTTTGTATCGTAGGCTTCGGCGCAGGACTTACTTACGGCAGCGTAGTTTTTGAGTATTAATTTGTAATTATGGCTTCAAGAATTATACATCTTGCAATTGCCAAATGCCTTGGAGAGGTTCTGCAAATTAAATATAAAAACCGGTTTTATATCGGTCATATACTCCCCGATGCTGTAATTTCAGCGGATAAAAGAAAAGTCAATTCTCATTTTATTGAGGTATTTGACAACGGAAGAAAAAAGCATTTTGACTTTTATGCTTTTTATGAGCGGTATAAAGATAAGATCCCCTCAAACGAGCTTTACTTAGGCTATTATTTTCATCTCATAGAGGACAATGTTTTCAGAAAACTGCTGTACTACGATTTAGGACTTCTTTCAAGAAGGGGCGAGCCTAAGCTTCTTGAAGATCTTTATTCCGATTACCATATATTAAACGGAATACTTACTGAAAAGTATGCTCTTGAAAATACGCTGTATGTTCCGAAAGATTTTTCTAACGAAAAAATAAACGATGTTTATTCGTTTGAGCTTTGTGATTTTATCGGTGATATAAACAAAGATTTGAAGGAACGGCGCAGAGAAAAACCGAAATACCTGACATCAAAACGGATTGAAAAATATATTTTAGACTGCGTTGATATCTGTATGGCAGAATACACTGCTTTAAAAAACGTCAAACATCATCTTGACAGATACGATTTTTCATTTGATATAAAGAATTAAAACTGTATCGTACTTATTAGATAAACCGACCTATACTAAAGGAGATTTTTATTATGACAACAAGAATAACACAGATTTTAGGATGTAAATATCCTATTTTTCAGGGTGGAATGGCATGGATCGCTGAATCTACGCTTGCTGCTGCTGTAACAAATGCAGGAGGAGTAGGAATTATTGCAGGCGGATCTGCTCCTATTGATTATTTAAGGGATCAGATAAGAAAAACAAAAGCGGCAGTAGGAAATAAGCCATTCGGCGTAAACATAATGCTTATGTCACCGAATGCCGAGGATTTGGCTGGACTTGTAATTGAGGAAGGCGTTCCTTTGGTAACAACAGGTGCCGGAAATCCGGGCAAATACATGGAGGCCTGGAAAGAGGCAGGAATTAAAGTCATTCCGGTCGTTCCGAGCGTAGCTCTTGCAAAAAGAATGGAAAGAGCCGGCGCTGACGCTGTTATCGCTGAGGGAACCGAGTCAGGCGGACACATAGGTGAGAACACAACAATGTGCCTTGTTCCTCAGGTAGTTGACGCTGTTGATATCCCTGTTCTTGCAGCCGGCGGAATTGCAGACGGACGGGGGATCGCCGCTTCATTCATGCTCGGCGCTGAGGGAGTTCAGGTAGGAACTCGCTTCCTTGCGGCTGAGGAATGTCAGATTCACCCGATCTACAAGGAGCTTGTTGTAAAAGCAAAGGACACCGATTCCATTGTTACGGGAAGATCAACTGGACACCCATGCAGAAACGTAAAGACAAAATTTTCAAAGCGTCTTGCAAGCGGTGAGATGAACGGAAGCATAACTCCTGATGAATTTGAAGAAATAACTCTCGGTTCGCTTAGAAAAGCAGTTCAGGACGGAAACCTCGATGAGGGTTCTTTCCTCTGCGGTGCGATTGCAGGTATGGTCAATAAAGTTGAGCCTGCAAAGGATATGATAGAAAGTATGTTTGCTGAGGCTGAAAAGCTTTTAGCAAAGTAAACATGACTTAACGGAGGATAATAACTATGGCAACAGCATTGATAACAGGCTCTGCAAGAGGAATAGGTGCGGCTATTGCACTAAGGCTTGCTAAAGACGGATACAACATCGCTCTTAACGATATAAGCGAAAATATGTTTGAGGGCAACGACATTGTTCAGAAGATCAAAGAACAGGGCGTTGAAGCTGAGGTTTTCATCTGCGACGTATCAAGCTACGCTCAGGTTGAGGAAACGGTAAAAGCTGTTAAAGAGCGTTTCGGATCAATTGATGTTTTAGTAAACAACGCAGGAATCACCCGTGACGGCCTAATGGCAAGAATGAGCGAAGAGCAGTATGATATGGTAGTTGCGGTAAACCAAAAAAGCGTTTTTAATATGACGAAATTTGTCGGAAATATTATGATGAGGCAAAGATCGGGAAGAATAGTAAATCTTGCATCTGTTGCAGGACTTTACGGAAATCCGGGACAGATAAATTATTCAGCGACAAAGGCGGCTATTGTCGGAATGACAAAAACGGTCGCAAAGGAGTTGGGTTCAAGGGGCGTTACCTGCAATGCAGTCGCTCCGGGCTTTATAAAAACACCGATGACGGACAAGCTTACAGACGAACAAAGATCTGCAATGCTTGCTCAGATCGCTATGAAGCGATACGGAACTGTAGATGAAATAGCCGGAGTTGTTTCGTTCTTGGCATCAGAGGACGCAAGCTATGTTACAGGACAGGTAATTGAGATCTCAGGCGGACTTTCAATGTAAAACCAAGCTTTTTAGAAAGGAATTTTTCTTATGAAGAGAGTAGTTATAACAGGAATGGGAACGGTAAATCCGCTCGGAAAAAACGTGGCGGAGTTCTGGGAAAACATAAAGGCTAACAAGCTGGGAATTAAAACGATCGATGAGTTTGATACCTCAGACATTCCGATTAAGGTTGTTGGAAGCGTAAAGGATTTTGATCCAACCGGAGTGATTGAAAAAAAAGAAGCGAGAAGAATGGACCGCTTCACTCAGTTTGCAGTTTGCTCCGCAAAGGAAGCTTTGAATGACGCAGGTACAGATTTCTCGGATATTGATCCGTACAGAGCGGGCGTTATTGTAGGTGCCGGAATCGGCGGACTTCACGAAACGGAAAAACAGCATTCCAACTTTGTTGAAAAAGGTCCTGACAGAATTTCAGTTTTCTATATCCCTATGATGATAACAAACATGGCAGCAGGAACTATCGCTATGAAAACAGGATTTAAGGGTGATAACTATTGTACAACTACTGCCTGCGCTTCGGCTACTCATGCAATAGGAGAAGCCTTCAGAAAGATAAAGGACGGATATTTAGACGTTTGCCTTGCAGGCGGAACGGAAGCCTGTGTTACTAAGTTTGCGATAAGCGGATTTAACAACATGAAGGCTCTCTCAAGGGCTGAAAACCCTGAAGAAGCGTCAACTCCTTTCGATGCAAACCGCCAGGGCTTCGTTCTTGGCGAAGGCTGCGGAATTTTAGTGCTTGAAGAGCTTGAACACGCAAAAGCCAGAGGAGCTAAGATTTATGCTGAGGTCGGCGGATACGGCGCAACAGGCGACGCTTATCATATGACAAGTCCGTCCCCAACAGGAGAAGCTGCCGCAAGAGCTATGGTAAACAGCTTTGAAGAAGCAGGTCTTACCGCTTCGGAGATTGGATATATCAACGCTCACGGAACTTCAACCGGCCTTAACGACAAGTATGAAACAACCGCAATTAAGCTGGCCTTGGGAGATGCAGCTAAAGACACCGTTGTAAACTCTACAAAATCCATGATAGGTCATCTCTTAGGTGCTGCAGGAGCGGTTGAAGCTATAGTTACTGCGCTTTCTGTCCATAACGGATTTATTCACAAGACTTTGGGATATAAAACTCCCGATCCTGAGTGCGATTTAAACTACGCAACTGAAGGTAACATCGAAAAGGAAATTAAGGGTGCGCTTTCAAATTCGCTCGGCTTCGGCGGACATAACGCAACTATCTGTATAAAAAAATACGAAGCGTAAAGAAAAGGAGCGATAATAAAATGGGTAAGAATATATTTGATTTTGAGTTTGATTCTATTAAAAAGCTCGCTGAAATAGTAAAAGAGAATAAGCTTGAGGAGATCACTCTCGGCGACGGTGATAAAATGATTACGGTAAGAGGATGTGCTTGTCATGTTCCGCCTACGGCAATGGAAATACCGATCGCAGGCATGCCTGCGGCTGCACCGACAGCAGCTGCTGTTTCTGCACCAGCTGAAAATGCCGCTCCTGCCCCTGCCATTTCGGGAAACGTTGTAAAAGCTCCTATTGTCGGAACTTTTTATGCTGCTCCGTCCCCTGATGACGCACCGTTTGTAACAGTCGGAAAAAGCGTTAAAAAAGGTGATGTTATTTTCATCATAGAATCAATGAAGGTAATGAGCGAGGTTACAAGCGATTTTGACGGAGTTGTCAAAGAGATCCTGGTAAAAAACGGGGATGCGCTTGAATTTGACCAGCCGGTTATGATTTTAGAATAACTCTTTTGGAGGACAAAACGTCATGTCAGTTTTAATGAACAAAGAGCAAATAATGGAAATTATCCCTCACAGAGATCCGTTTCTTCTTATTGATGAGATAAATGAGCTTGAGATAGGAAAACGGGTAGTTGCGACAAAATATATAAAAGAAGAGGATTTTTGGTTTAAGGGACATTTCCCTGAATATCCTGTAACACCAGGCGTTTTGATGGTTGAAATGCTTGCGCAGGCAGGAGCGGTTGCACTTTTATCCCTCCCTGAAAACAAGGGAAAAATCGGTCTTTTCGGCGGAATAAACAACTGCAAGTTCCGTCAGCAGGTTGTTCCCGGCGACACTCTTACGCTCGAGGTTGAAATTATCAAAGTAAGAGGTCCTTTAGGAGTTGGAAAGGGAATAGCAACAGTAAACGGCAAAAAGGCAGTTTCATGCGAGATTACCTTTGCCATTAAGTAATTCACGATACCGAAAGGAGATGCGCCTTAAAAGTGCTTAATAAAGTATTAATTGCAAACAGGGGCGAAATCGCCGTAAGAATAATCCGTGCCTGCCGTGAGCTTGGAATAAAAACCGTTGCGGTATATTCAACTGCGGACAAAAATGCGCTTCATGCTAAAATTGCTGATGAATCGGTCTGCATCGGACCTCCTCAAAGCAAGGACAGCTATCTTAATATGCGTGAGATCATTGCGGCTTGCGAGCTGACAGGAGCTGACGCTATTCACCCCGGATTTGGATTTTTGTCCGAAAATCCGCATTTTGCAAAAACCTGTGAAAAATGCGGGATAACCTTTATCGGTCCCCGGCCCGAATCTATCGAAATGCTTGGCGACAAGGCTCAGGCTAAGGAAACGATGAAGAATGCAGGAGTTCCCGTTATTCTTGGCTCTGAAGGAGCTGTAAAAAGCATAACGGAGGCCAAAGAGCTTGCAGAAAAAATCGGATACCCCGTTTTAGTAAAAGCTTCTGCCGGCGGCGGCGGAAGAGGAATACGAATCGTTCAAAGCGAGGCCGAGCTTGAGTCGCAGATGACTGCTGCAAAGCAGGAGGCGCTTTCGTGCTTTGGAAACGACGAGGTATATCTCGAAAAGTTCATTGAGAATCCAAAACATATAGAAATACAGATATTGGCCGATAATTTCGGAAATGTTATTTATTTAGGCGAGAGAGATTGCTCTATGCAAAGAAGAAACCAAAAGGTTTTGGAAGAAACCCCTTCACCTATCATGACTGAAGAGCTTCGCCGCAAAATGGGAGAATCGGCAGTTGCTGCCGCAAAAGTATGCGGATACAGAAATGCAGGAACTATTGAATTTTTAGTTGACAAACACTTAAACTACTACTTCATGGAGATGAACACCCGTATTCAGGTTGAACACCCTATAACCGAAGAGGTTACGGGAATTGACCTTGTTAAATGGCAGCTTTTAATAGCCGGCGGTGAGAAGCTTACTGTTAAACAGGAGGATGTTAAGCTTCAGGGACATTCAATCGAATGCAGAATCAATGCGGAAAACCCTGAAATTAACTTTCTTCCTTCACCCGGAATTATCAAATCCCTATACGTTCCGGGGGGGCCCGGAATAAGAATCGACAGCGCTTGTTATCAAGGCTGTGAAATTTCTCCGTATTACGACTCCATGATAGCAAAGCTTATTGTCCATGCGTCCGACAGAGAAACTGCAATTGCTAAAATGCGCTGGGCGCTTTCCGAATTTATTGTAGACGGGGTTTCGACAAATATCGATTTTCATTTAAGGCTTATTCGCCGTGAAGAATTTTTAAAAGGTGATTACGATAACGGCTTTTTAGGAAGAACCGATATTATACATAATAATTGATAATTTACAATGGACAATGG
>USCU01000021.1 GCA_900553335.1 uncultured Ruminococcus sp.
TCCGACAAGTCCCCAGTTAAGCCCACCGATAATAAGCAAAAACAGCGCTATTTTATCCATCATATCAGCTACCTCCTTCAGCGCACTTCTTTGTGCTGAAATTATCTTGCCCTTATTGTTGACGGTTATTCACAAACTGAAAAATTTTTTTGTCAAATCTTTAAAAAACCTGAATTTTCCTTGATAATCTCATTAAGATATGATATACTTCAATAGGTAAAAAATACGGATTTAAAAAATTTTTGACTGAAGGAGGGGCTGTAAAATGGCAAATGCGAAAAAAATAAAATTTAAAGACACGGATTGTATTTTGCTTAGTGCAGACGGCTATGAAGCGGTCGTATGTCCGTCGATTGGAAATCAGGTTTTAAGATTTAAAAGTTATGATCCTGATTGCGAGATATTCAGATACCGAGAGGATGTAACCATTGATACTATAAAAGAAGCTCCTGCTATTTGGGGACTTCCGACAATGTATCTTCCGAACCGTTTTGACGGAGGAATAATAAAGACTTCTGACAGTGTTTATAAAATGCCGATAAACGAGCCTGATTACAGCAACTATTTACACGGTTTTGTGTTCAAGCGTCCGTATGATGTTGATGTAATGACTGCGGACGAAAGCAAAGCGATAGTTTCCGCTTCCTTTACATATAATAAAGACGATGAGATGTACAAATACTTTGACGTCGATTTTAAAATTACAATAACTTTTACGCTGTCTGCTGACGGACTTTATCAGGAAATTAAGCTGAAAAATTTTTCTGACAAAGCTTTGCCTGTTTCAATTGCGACACATACCTGCATAAATGCTCCGCTTGTTGACGGAGGAAACGAGGAGGATATGCTTTTAACAGTTCCGATCGAAAAAAAATGCGAGCTGAGCGACAGATTTTTGCCGACAGAGAAGCTTTTGGAGCTGAGCGACTGGGATAAGGAATACAAAAACGGTAAAAAACGTCCAACGGGACAGGTTATCGAAAATGATATGTATACAGCAGGTAGTGCAGAGCTTTTCGGCAAACCGTTTAATGGAACTATCGTTAAGGATACCGCAAAAAAAGTTCTCTTGCAAAACGAGGTCAGCGAGGAATTTAAGTTTTATAATATGTGGAACGATCTAGGCGATAAAGGATATTTTTGCCCTGAGCCTATGACCGCAATGATAAACTCTCCGAACCTCACGCTTGACAGAGAGATTTCGGGTTATAAGGAGCTAAAGAGCGGAGAAGAGTTTTCCTGTCATCAAAGCTTTAAAATAGTAAAGGAGTAGAGTTATGAAAAAGAAAATCGCACGTTTTATTCAAACATCTTCTCAATCCATGGCCTTTAGAAGTATAATAACTTTTGCCGACAGGGAAACGGGAGTTGAGTATGCAGTTTTTTCATCAGGAGAAGGAATGACAAGTCCTGTGCCGCTCATAAATGCGGACGGAACGCCGAAAACCGTAAATATTTCAGAATTTGAAGAATAGAAGAATAAAAATTAAAAGGAGTAAACACTATGAAGTACGGACATTTTGATGACTTAAACAAGGAGTATGTCATTACGAACCCAAAAACTCCGTATCCCTGGATAAACTACCTCGGAACTCAGGAGTTTTTCTCGCTTATTTCAAATACAGCAGGAGGCTATCATTTCTTTAAGGACGCAAGACTAAGAAGAATCACACGTTACCGCTATAACAACGTTCCTGTTGACGTAGGCGGAAGATATTTTTATCTCAAGGACGGCGATACTGTATGGAGTCCGGGCTGGAGTCCTGTGAAATGTGAACTTGACAGCTACTGCTGCCGTCACGGCATGGGATATACTATTATTAAGGGTGAGAAGAACGGTATTTGCGCCGAGGTTACTTTCTTTGTTCCTCAGGACTTTAACGGCGAGGTTCAAAAGGTAATTATTAAAAATAATTCAAATAAGAAAAAGAGCCTTAAGCTTTTCTCGTTTATTGAATGGTGTCTTTGGAACGCTCAGGACGACTCAACTAACTTTCAGAGAAACTTTAACACGGGTGAGGTTGAGATCGAAGGCTCGACGATCTATCATAAGACCGAGTATAAGGAGAGAAGAGATCACTTTGCATTTTATACCGTTAATGCACCGATCGACGGATTCGACACCGACAGAGAATCGTTTATCGGTCTTTACAACGGCTTTGAAAATCCGCAGTGCGTCATAAACGGCGAGGCTTCAAATTCTGTTGCGGACGGATGGTCACCGATTGCTTCTCACATGATAAACATCGAGCTTGAACCGGGCGAGGAAAAGGCTTATGTTTTCCTTTTGGGATATGTTGAAAACGGCGATGACAAGTGGGACGAAAAAGGCGGAATGAATAAGTCTAAAGCATACGCAATGATCGACGCTATGAATACTGTGGAGAAGGCAGACGCCGCTTTGGAGAGCTTAAAGACAACTTGGAACGAGCTTTTATCAAAATATTCGGTAAATACGCCTGACGATAAGATGAACCGAATGGTAAATATCTGGAACCAGTATCAGTGCATGGTTACATTTAATATGAGCCGTTCCGCTTCCTACTTTGAAAGCGGAATCGGAAGAGGAATGGGATTCAGAGATTCAAACCAGGATCTTTTAGGCTTTGTTCATCAGATACCGGACAGAGCAAGAGAGCGTCTTATTGACCTTGCTGCAACACAGTTTGAGGACGGCGGATGCTATCACCAGTATCAACCTCTTACAAAGAGAGGAAACGATGAGATCGGCGGAGATTTTTCCGACGATCCGCTTTGGATGATTCTGTCTGTTGCACAGTATATCAAAGAAACAGGCGACTGGTCGATTTTAGACGAACAGGTTCCATACGACAACGACGAAAGCCGCGCAAAACCGATGATGCATCATCTTACGCAGTCGTTCTACCGAATTCTTAACAACCTAGGCCCTCACGGACTTCCGCTCGCTATGAGAGCTGACTGGAACGACTGTATCAATCTTTCATGTTTTTCGGATACTCCCGGCGAGAGCTTTCAGACATCTACTTCTCCTAAATACGGCGAGCAGAAATACAGCCGTGTTGCAGAAAGCGTAATGGTAGGAGGAATGTTTACATTTATAGGACCTGAATATGTTTCTATCTGCCGCCACATGGGTTTAAACGATGAGGCGGACAAGGCTCAGGTAGAGATTGACAAAATGGCTCAGGTGATTTTAAAATACGGCTTTGACGGCGAGTGGTTTATAAGAGCATATGATGATTTCGGAAGGAAAATGGGTTCTAAGGAAAATGAAGAGGGAAAAATCTTTATTGAACCGCAAGGCTTCTGCGTAATGAGCGGAATCGGCAAGGAGCAGGGAATTGACATTAAAACGCTTGACAGCGTTGACAAATATCTGAACACTGAATACGGACTTGTATTAAACAATCCTCCGTTTACTAAGTATTATATCGAGTACGGTGAAATCTCAACATATCCGGGCGGATATAAAGAGAATGCTGGAATCTTCTGTCATAACAATGCATGGATAATTTGTGCGGAGGCATTTGTCGGAAGAGGTGATAAAGCGTATGAATACTATTCCAAGATCGCACCTGCATATCTTGAGGACATTTCTGATATACATCGCACCGAGCCTTACGTTTACGCTCAAATGATTGCAGGAAAGGACGCTAAGCGCCACGGTGAAGCTAAAAACAGCTGGCTTACAGGAACGGCAGCTTGGAACTTTGTTGCAGTATCTCAGTATATTCTCGGAATTATCCCCGACTATGACGGACTTAAAATTGATCCATCGATTCCAAGCGGCTGGGACGGTTTTGCGGCCGTAAGAAAGTTCAGAGGTGCAACCTATAACATAACGGTTAAAAATCCTTCTCATATTTCAAAAGGAATCAAAGCTGTTATCGTAAACGGAACATCAACGGACAGCAATATTTTACCTGTATTCCCGGAGGGAAGCAAAGTAAATGTTGAGGTAGTAATGGGTTAAGAATTACAAGCTTTAACTAATAAACGTCGAAAAGCCCCGAGTAAAATTATGCTCAGGGCTTTTTTTGGACGGTTTTATACGAATAAATACAATTTTCGGACAACTGTATTTTATATGCGGACAAGCGGATTTGTAAATAGTCTTAATATACAAATAATTTCGGTTTTTTTGTGTATTATCCACAGAAAAATATAAAATTCCGGCTGTTGAAAACTAAAGGTTTTTTTAATCTTTAAACACCCGGATTTTAATGAATTGTTGAAAACTCTGTTTAAAACGTTTAAAACTTCCTGTTTTCGGGGCTTGTTTTCAACTGTTTAAAAGGATTTTTAAACAACTGTACACTTTTTCTCCCGAATATATGTCGAAAAATGTCGCATACAATGTGTTTGTACTTGCTAAAATAAAACACCGCTCTAAAGTAAGTCAGAGCGGTATTTGATCAAATATTCAATAAGGGGCGTAGCCTAGTCAATCAACATTTTCAGTGGGGATCTTATCCCACAGCCGAATTTAGTTGTTATACGGATTTTATGTAGCAGATAAAACCTCTGCTCCCATATCCTCGCATAGATCGTGAATAACACCCATCTTGCAGGCAGCCTTGCATTTTCCGCAGTTTATGCACTTTGAGTAGTCAATAGTTGCAAAATTGTTCTCAACCTTTATAGCGCCGATCTCGCAGGCCCTCTCACACATTTTGCATCCGATACATCCGCTTGTACAAACGCTTCTTGTTATCTTGCCTATTGCGGTAGACGAGCATTTAACCTCATATCTAAGCTCCGACGGGCGAATTTCAATTATGTTTTTCGGGCAGACCTTAGCGCACTTTCCGCATCCTGTGCAGAGCGATTTATTTATCACTGAAACTCCGTTTACAATGTTTATAGCATTGTTGTCGCAAACGGTTACACAGTCGCCGTAGCCAAGGCATCCGTTTGTACACATCTTGCTGCCTTTGTAGAACTGTGCTGCTGCAAGACACGATTGCATTCCGTCATATTCAAATCTTTTTTTTGCACTGTCACGGTTTCCGGCACATTTTACAAAAGCTACCTGTCTTGATTTTGCTTTTACTTCTATTCCAAGAATCTCTCCGATTTTCATCGCTGTTTCTTCGCCGCCCGGACGGCAAAGGTTAGGAGCCTCTCCGTTTTTAATTATCGCTTCGGCATAGGCGTTGCAGCCTGTAAATCCGCAGGCTCCGCAGTTTACCTGCGGAAGAGCCTCCGAAAGGGCTTCGAGGCGTTCGTCCTGTTTGACGTAAAATACCTTTGCGGCAACAGTCAAAAGGACTCCCGCTAAGATTCCCAAACCGGCAAATAGTAATATCGGTAGAATATAGTCCATTAAAATTACTCCCCTTTACAAAAATTCAAAATCATGTTTATCCTGTTTTGCTGATTTATTCTTGAAAGTCCCGAATCAAAGTCAATTGCCTGAATTGATTTTTCGGGAAATGTATTTCTTAAATCTCTGATAATTCCTCTGGCGCAGGTGTGGCTCACAAGGCAGCCGAAAGGTACTGCAATAACAGCGCCATCGGCATTTTTTCTTAAAGCGCCTGTGACCTCTGCAGAGATAAGCCAGCCGTCTCCCATGACCTCGCCGAAGCTTGCGGCAAACGAGCAGTCCGATTTAAGCTCCTTATATGAGGTCATTTTTTCAAAGCCGAATTGAATAAGAGCATCGTTCATTTTGTTTTGAATATAAGACATATATTTTATAAGCGGTTTTGCTCCGAGTCCCGAAAGACTTATTTTTCCGTAAATATGGTCGGTTAGTGTGCATGAATCTATAAGATACATCATGTAATTTACGAATCCGCCCATAACTATTTCTGCATTTTGTTTTCTCAAAAGCCGCTCAAGGCCGTTGTTGCCAAGAGCGCAGAACTTGATATAAAGCTCTCCGGCAATGCAGATCTTCCTGACGGATCTTTTGACTGTTTTTATTTTGGAAAAGCTTTGTGCAACAAGAAAAAACACTTCACACATCTTTTTAGGTGTTATCCACTTTTTCTTGCTGAGCTTTTGGCCTAGCGTTTTGATCCAAAATTTTAAAAGTCTTTCCGTTTCGCCTGAAGCTCTTTCATACGGCAGGGTTTTATTGTATAGATACATAAGCAGATCACCGTAATATATCGCTGCCTGCGCGGTCAAAAGCATGACAGGCGTGATAGAAAATCCGGGATGCCTTTCAACTCCGCTCACATTGAGTGATATTACGGGAACATATTCAAACCCCGATTTTATAAGCGCTTTTCTCAGAAGATGAATATAATTGCAGGCTCTGCATCCTCCGCCTGCCTGAGGAAGCAAAAGAGCAGTCCGACAAGTATCGTATCTTCCGCTTCTGAGCGCAGATATAAACTGTCCTATGATAAGATTTGCGGGAAAACATATATCTCCATGAGAAAATTCAAGTCCCGTATTTACGATTTTTTGATACTCTCTTGCTGAAACGTCAGCGTCTAAAATCTCCGACTTAAATCCGCCCGATAAAAAAGCGTATTTAAGCAGCGGAAAGTGAAAATCAAGCATAGACGGAATAAGTACTGTATGAGTTTTCTTCATTCCCTTTGTAAACAAAGGAGCCTTATGCCGTCTTTTGTCATCTTTCATTTATCCGAAAAGTCCGCCGAAGCCCATGAAGCTGAGCGACACAATGCTTGCAGCGATAAGAGTTGCAGGAACTCCTTTAAACATTTCGGGAACACTGTCAGATGAGTCGATTTTTTGTCTTACTCCCGAGAAGAGCAAAAGCGCAACTGTAAATCCTACTCCTGTTCCGAGAGCGTTTACCATAGCTTCTGCAAAAGTATATCCTTCATCAATATTGGTAATGGTTACTCCAAGAACTGCACAGTTTGTAGTTATAAGCGGAAGATAAACACCAAGCGCTTTGTAAAGCGGAGGCATAATCTTTTTAAGTATTATCTCGACAAGCTGTACAAACAAAGCTATGAGAAGAATAAACGCAACTGTTTTTAAATACTCTGCATTCAATGCTTCGAGGAGCATATAAACGGGATATGTAACGGCTGTTGCACAAAGCATTACAAAGATGACCGCCGCACCCATTCCAAGACAGTTCTTTAAAACCTTGGAAACACCTAAAAATGGGCAGATTCCCATAAACTGCGACAATACGACGTTGTTTACAAGTATTGCCGAAAGCATTATAACGATAAGCTTTACAACCATTTATATCCCTCCCTTTTTAAGACGTTCACAGGTTTTCATATTCGGACATCCGCTGCATCCGATCTCCTTAGGAGGCTTTTTGCGTTTTAGCTTGTTTACTACAGCAATGATAACTCCAAGTGTGAAGAAACCTCCGGCAGGAAGAATAAATACTGTCATCGGAGCGTTTGCTAAAAACGGAAGCTCAAAGCCGAAAATTGTTCCGCTTCCTAAAATTTCTCTTACTGCACCCATTAAAGTAAGCGACATAGTAAATCCAAGTCCCATTCCGAGTCCGTCGAGAATAGATGGGATAACTTTGTTTTTGCTTGCGAAAACCTCTGCACGTCCTAAGATTATGCAGTTTACGGTAATAAGTGACAGGAAAATTCCAAGGCTGTCATAAAGCGCTGGAACAAAGCCCTTGAGCAAAAATTCGATAAGCGTTACAAAGCCCGCTATAATTACGATGTAACACGGAAGCCTTACTGCATCGGGAATTATCTTCTTTAAAAGCGATATAACAATATTTGAGCCAAGTAAAACAAATGTCGTTGCAAGACCCATGCCTATACCGTTTGAGGCCTGAGTTGTTACAGCAAGCGTCGGACACATTCCCAGAAGTGTAACGAGCGTCGGGTTTTCTTTGATAAAGCCTTTGGTAAATTCTTTAAGATTGCTCATTTGTTACACCTCCTTATCTGCCAAAAGCGCAAGCTTTACAGCGGTTTTAAGTCCGTTTGAAGAAAATGTAGCTCCTGTAACGGCGTCAGCGTCCGTTACTTCGTCCTCACTTTTAAGACCCTTGTATGTTTTTAAAAATTCTTCATTATTTACTTTTGTTCCGAGTCCCGGCGTTTCACCGCAGGATATAAACGAAACCCCTGCTACCTCGCTGTTTTTGATCCCTACTAAAACGTGTATTCCGCCGGAATTATAGCCGTCGGTTGTTATCTCATAAACCACAAGTCCGTCTTCGCCGTTTATAATGCTGTCAACACCCTCGTAGGTTTTATCGGTTTGGGTATATTCTCCTTCGCCGAATGCTGAAACTAACGTGTCGTTTAAGGTTTTTCTGTTTGTTTCTTCTATGGCGTCCTTTGTTACATGATTTACAAAAACCAAAGCGCCCGAAATGATTATACATATTATCATCAGCACAAGCGTTGGCATTAATGTTTTCTTAATACTCATTTTTTGCCACCTGCTTTCTTTGCACCGAACGGTCTTGTCTTTGTAGCCATGTCAATAAACGGCGTAAGGATATTCATAAACAATATCGCAAAGGATACGCCCTCAGCCATTGAGCAGTAAAATCTTATAACACATGTGATTATAGCACAGCCGAGTCCGAATATAAGCTTTCCTGCTGATGTTACAGGAGTTGTAACATAATCGGTCGCCATAAATACTGCTCCAAGCAAAACTCCGCCTGAAAGAACCTGATATATCGGATCTTCTCCGACAAGGAACGAAAATATCATAACGCCTGCTATAAACGCAATCGGCGTTACAGGCGAAATTACTCTTACTGCTACAAGATATATTCCGCCTATGAGAATCGCTAAGGCACAGACTTCGCCTATAGTTCCGCTGCAGTTTCCGAGGAAAAGATTAAGATATTCCTCGCTTTTTGTGACAAGAGGAGTAGCCTGTGCAACAGCGTCTGAGCTTTTGTAGTAAAACGGCTCGACCCAGTTTGTCATGGCGCTTGTAAATGATAGCATAAGAACTATTCTTCCGACTATTGCCGGATTTGCAAAATTCTTTCCAAGTCCTCCGAAAAGCTCTTTTACAACAGCGATAGCTATAAACGAGCCTATCACCGCCATCCATAAGGGGAGTGTTGCGGGAAGGTTAAGAGCAAGCAGTATTCCCGTAACGACTGCTGAAAGATCATCTATTGTAGTTTTTCTTTTCATTAAAATACAGCAAAGCGCTTCCCATACGACTGCTGACGCAGTTGTTACGAGCGTCAGTAAAAGCGCCCTTGCGCCGAAAATAACTGTTGCCGCAATAATGCTTGGAACAAGCGCAATAATAACATGAAGCATAACGCTTTTTGTTGTTCTTGACGTTGCTCTGTGCGGCGAAGAATACACGTTTAAGTTTTCCATTTATCTCACCTCTTGTTTTATTTCGGCATCAAAAGACGCTTTGCAAGCTGATTAGTTTCTGCTAAGTTTCTCTTTGCCGGACAAACGTAAGAACAGCTTCCGCAGTTCATGCAAAGATTTACCTTTAGTGACTTGAGTGCGTCTATATCGCCTTTTTTATAAGCCGTTTCCATTTCACATGGCATAAGACCAAGCGGACACGCATTTATACAGCTTGCACATCTTATGCACGCTGTTTGCGTTGCTTTTTCTAAGGTTTTAAATGCAAGCACCGCATTGTTCGTCTTTGTAATAGGCAAAAAGCTGTCATACGCACATTGTCCCATCATCATTCCGCCTAAAATTATTCTCTTTGTTTTCTCTTTGTTCACATTACAGTATGTAAGCAGGTCGTCAATCACCGTTCCGATAGGCACTATTAAGTTTTTTGGGTTTCCAACTGTTTCGCCGTCAACCGTTATTCGCTTGGAAACAAGAGGCATTCCTGTTTTAAAATATCCGTCCAAAAAGGCAACAGATGAAACGTTCATAACCACAACTCCGGCGTTTGATGGAAGCTCACCTTCTTTGATAACTCTCTTTACGGTGTTGTAAATAATAACCTTTTCTGCTCCCTGAGGATAAGAAGATTTTAAGGACATAATTTTAATGCTTTCATCGTCCTTAGTTTTTTCTGTAAGAAGCTTTATAGCTTCGGGTTTGTTGTTTTCAATTGCAATTACAGCGTTTTTGATTTCGAGCATTTTTTTGACAAGGCGCACTCCGCTTATAATTCCGTCAGGATTTTCGATCATTTCACGATAGTCGCTCGTTATGTAAGGCTCACATTCCGCCGCATTTATAATCAGCGTATCGACAGGAGTTTCCTCAGGATTAAAGTTTAGTTTTATATGTGCAGGAAATCCTGCTCCGCCGAGTCCTACAAGACCGCTTTCACGAACTGCATTGATAAAATCCTTGCGTGAATTCACGTCGGGCTTTTTTAGGCCTTCATATTCTTTAAACTCTCCGTCCGATTCAATGTCGATACATTTTACGGTCGATCCGT
>USCU01000022.1 GCA_900553335.1 uncultured Ruminococcus sp.
TCTTGTCTCGTGGGCTCGGAGATGTGTATAAGAGACAGCTATATTATTATACAACAAACTAAAAACAATTTCAACAGAAAATTTTACAAAAACCCCTGAAATGATTGTCATTACCACATTTTTTAACAATTTGTTTACAATAGCTGAGAATAATCTGATGCGGTTTTTAAATATTGTGCTGTGATTTTTTTACAAAAATGCCCTTGTCAAAATGAAGAATATGTTGTATAATAAGGGCGTATGAAAATACTATTATTTTGAGAGGAGTTATCTAACTTATGATTTATTCACATGAAGTTGAAACAATGTGTCCGGTAGCTCAGGGCGTTGCACACGGTGCGGCTCCTATTCCGGAAGAAGCAAAATGGGTTAAAGCTAAGGAAATTAAAGATATTTCCGGCTTTACACACGGTATCGGCTGGTGCGCACCTCAACAGGGCTGCTGCAAGCTTACATTGAATGTTAAAGAGGGCGTTATCCAAGAAGCTCTTGTTGAAACAATCGGCTGCTCAGGTATGACTCATTCCGCTGCTATGGCAAGTGAAATTCTGCCGGGAAGAACAATTCTCGAAGCTCTTAATACAGACCTCGTTTGTGATGCTATCAACACAGCTATGAGAGAGCTATTCCTCCAAATCGTTTACGGAAGAACGCAGAGTGCTTTCTCTGAGGACGGACTTACTATCGGCGCAGGTCTTGAGGATCTCGGAAAAGGACTCCGTTCACAGGTTGGTACAATGTACGGAACTCTTAAAAAGGGACCTCGTTATTTGGAGATGACAGACGGTTATGTAACCGGAATCGCGCTTAACGAAGATAATGAGATCATTGGATATAAGTTTATAAACTTTGGTAAGATGATGGACTTTATCAAGGCAGGCGATGATGCTAATACTGCATTTGAAAAGGCTCAAGGTCAATACGGTAGAGTTAACGACGCTGTTAAAATCGTTGACCCAAGAAAAGAATAGGGAGGATTTTTAAAATGGCTTTATTTGAATCATATGAAAGAAGAGAAAAACAAATCCTTGCTGTTTTAGAGCAGTATGGTATCAAGTCTATTGAGGAATGTGCTGAGATCACAAAGGAAAAGGGACTTGACATCTACAAGCAGGTTGAGAGCATTCAGCCTATATGTTTTGAGAACGCTAAATGGGCATATACAGTAGGCTGTGCTATCGCTATTAAGAAAGGCTGCACAAAAGCTGCTGACGCTGCTGCTGCAATCGGAGAGGGACTTCAGGCATTTTGTATTCCGGGTTCTGTTGCTGACCAGAGAAAGGTTGGACTCGGACACGGAAACCTCGGAAAAATGCTTCTTGAAGAAGACACAAAGTGCTTCGCATTTTTGGCTGGCCACGAGTCATTTGCCGCTGCTGAGGGAGCGATCGGAATTGCTGAAAAGGCTAACAAGGTAAGAAAAGAACCTCTTAGAGTTATTCTTAACGGTCTTGGTAAGGACGCAGCTCAGATCATTGCAAGAATCAACGGATTTACATATGTTGAAACTGAGATGGACTACTACACAGGAGAGGTTAAGGAAGTATTCCGCAAGGCTTACTCTGACGGACTTCGTTCAAAGGTAAACTGCTACGGCGCAAACGACGTAACAGAGGGCGTTGCTATCATGCACAAAGAGGGTGTTGACGTTTCCATCACCGGAAATTCTACTAACCCTACCCGTTTCCAGCACCCTGTTGCAGGAACATACAAAAAAGAATGTGTTGAACTCGGTAAGAAATACTTCTCTGTTGCATCAGGCGGCGGTACAGGAAGAACTCTTCATCCTGACAACATGGCAGCAGGTCCTGCTTCATACGGTATGACAGACACAATGGGAAGAATGCATTCAGACGCACAGTTTGCAGGTTCTTCTTCAGTTCCGGCTCACGTTGAGATGATGGGACTTATCGGAATGGGCAACAACCCAATGGTTGGCGCTACTGTTGCTTGCGCTGTTGCTGTCGAGGAAGCGATGCGTAAATAGTGACCGCTGCCGGTGGCAGGTTAAGGGAACTATTTAGGGGAAGAAATAAAGAGTATTTCGCAGGCGAATGCCAAGAAAGACGACTATATTTCTGACCGTATGGCAAAGATAGTTATCACAACTAAAAAACTAAACAACAAATCCCGAATTTGCGGCAAATAACGCATTTTCGGGATTTTTTTATATTTTTGTAATTTTGTGTTTACTATGCATTGCCTTAAAGCGTTGCAAATGTGCGACGGCATTCGTGCGGAGTGTGATTCATCCCAATAATTCAGTATTTTTTTAAATCTCTATAATACTGATCGTTTATGAACTCGCCGGTTTTCCTTCAAACCAAATTCATTGATATTTTGCTTATTTTTTCGCAAATAATACCAACAAAACGACAGGCATCCTCTTCGGAATAACCCGCTGTTTTTATAGGAGAATTTTCTATTCTACCAAAGCGAGCTTACGCCCTTAGCATGTGAGTTTATGCGTCCTACATCAGCTGTAGTGATCCTGCCGTCTTTGTTTACATCGGCAATACCAAACTTTTTATCGCTCAGAAGCTTAACGCCCTTAGCGTGCGAATTTGCAAGACCTACATCAGCAGTTGTGATTTTTCCGTCGCCGTTTATATCACCAATTCCGTCATTGCTTACGCCGTTTACAACGAAAGTGGTAATCGAATTTGCTTTAACAGTTACATTAAGCTTTGAGTCCTTAACAGAAATTGGATCAAGCTTTGCCCAATTCTCTCCGCCTTTAAAATCTCCGCTTGTTCTTATAACATCTGCGGTAGTTCCGGATTGTGTAAACGCAGACAAATCATAGCTAACCTCTCTGTCAGTTTCTTTTGTATTGTATACAACAATTTTAAGCTGTTTGTCCTCTTCGTTAAATGCCGCTGTTGAATAGTAGTCTTCCGTTGAAATAAGTGTATCTCCCGGACGAATATATTTTGTATACTGACCAAAGCCGTAATATTTTTTAGTAATTACAACGCTTTCGGTATTCATATCTGCATAGCAAACTCCCCAGAATCCGTTTGTATCAATGTCATGCTGGTTTATTTCGTCAGGATCATATTTGTTATTCACGTCACAGTAAGAGCCTATTGCCTGCCACATGATCCATGCTGACGGCTGCAGCTCGTTCAAATCAGTAGTAATAATGGAAGCAAAGTTTAAAGCTGCTCCCATTTCTCCCGAATTGGTTCCCTTTGTACCGCCGTTGTCTGATTCGCTCATCCACAGTCCTTTACTATTTTCCACGGCAAAATTTTTAAGTCTTGTTTCTGAGGCATTAGAGTATGTATGAGTGTTTATACGGTCAAGAACATTTAATGCGTCCTCAGACAATTTCCTTGATGAATCCCATGCAGCACCAGGATTTGTTTCATCACATCCTGACAGTGCAATATTACTGAGTCCGTATCTTTCCATAGCGGCTGCCATAGCCAAAACCATTGCTGACTGTTCCTCGCCCTTAAGAATAGAGCAGCCCTCCTGCTTTACGCCGTAATAACCGACATTCCATCCGTTAGACGGCTCGTTCATTGGTTCAACGCTGACTACGTTTATTCCTTCATCTACATAATGCTTTACAACTGTCGCCATATACTCGGCAAAGTCATCCATTTTATCAATGGTAATATTGCTTGATATATTGTCTGTTGTACCCGAAGTACAACCACTTCTTGTCATAAAGTACGGCGCAGAATTTGAAAACATTTCAACAAGCATATCCGGACATTCTTTAATTGATTTCAAAAGTACGTTTCTCTGATTTTCATCCTGTGTAAAGTCGTAATCAAATTTACCGGTTTCTTCATTGTAATTTGTCCAGTATCCCGGCATTTTAGAATCAGAACGTTTAATATGATCATGAGTAGGGTTGTCACCTCCGCCTACATTGTATCTTATGATGTTAAGACCAAGTCCGGTGTCAGCATTATACAATAATCTTGCTGCCTCATCACTTGTCTTTTCAGAACCGCCTATACGATTTCCATACCAGCAAAGACTTGTTCCCCAGCCTTCAAAAACTCCGTCGTTGATAGGCGAAGTATTTGCAGGATCAATCTTAACTGTGTCTACGGCTTTAGCGCTTACAACGCAAGGCACTGTAAATATTCCCGTTAATGACAAAACTAAAGCAGCACAAATTGCAGCTAATCTTTTAATTTTCATAAGTTCATTCCTCCTTCAGCATAATTATAGCATTTTACGAAGAATGAAACATATATAAAAATTGCTCTAAAACTATTAATACTTGCTATTATTCGGCATTTGTTTTCTAAACTGTGCGGGTGTTATTCCATATTGCTGCTTAAACTTATTTATCATATCGTTGACGCTTGAAAAACCGCACATTTCAGCTATTTCTGAGATTCTCGCATCCGAATCATGAAGCATATTATACGCTTTTGTTACCCTTGTCAGAGTAAGAAAGCTTTTAGGCGGCATTCCTGTCTGCTCTTTAAAAATATGAGTGAGATAATACTTGCTTATATAAAAGTTTTCTGCAATATCAGAAATCTTAATAGGATATTTATAATTCTCCTGAATAAACCTCTGGACTTCAACAACAAGTTTATTTGGTTTTTGACTGTCGCCTATTGTTATTTTAAGACTTCTTATAACGTCACTCAGCAAAAGCGTAACAGACGATACTATAACATCTTCGGATAATAAATTATTTGACATAATTTCAGCTTTTATAGAGCTTAAATACTTCTTTATATCCTCACCGGCTTCAACAATTAACGGCTTATTAGTTGAAAAGCCCATAACGACATTATAAATCAAATCCGAATAATAAGACCTCGTGTACGACCAAGGATTAAGAAAAATAAGCGTTCTGTCATAATAACGATGGTCCTTAACAACTATTTTGTGGGAAACACCTGCGGGAATTATATACATCATTTCCTCTGTCACATCAAGCTCCTCATCACCGCACACAAGTGAAATATGTCCCTTTTTCAGATAAAGAATTTCGCACGATGTATGCTTATGCTCAGGAAAATCAGCAATATCATCATAATCACAAAAATGCTCAATACAACTCATTATTCACACCTCCACTTATATCAGAACTCATCTATAATTATATCATAACAGAGCTTTCATATTTTTTCAACCGGAAAATCAGCTGTTAAAGCTTTAAAACAAAAACGAGCCTGCATCAAAGCAGGTTCGTCTTTTTGATATATTTAAGATAATGTTAATGTCCCCTTGGAACACGTTCCAGCATACCCTTTTCCTTTGTCAAATCAGCATGAAGCAAATCAATAAACACAATAAGCAGTAAAAGCGATGCTCCCCAAATTGCTTTGCCGAGAAAAAATCTGCACAAAACCATACCGATAGTTGAACCGGCGACAAACATCACCAGCATCTTTACATGATTGAGACATCGGCTCAGATATGCTCTGTCGCCCTTTCTTATCCACTTTACAAAATGAATTCCAACCTGACGTACATGATTGGTGCAAAAAGTCGTAGCCATAGGGACTCCCTCCGCCTGACGGAAGGTATTGTACTGCATAGAGCACATAAAATTGATTGCTACCTGTGAAATCTGATACGGTGCGCTCTCAGGCACAAGTCCCAATAATAACGTCACCAGTATTTCAAGACCAATAAGCAATGTATCCCATCGAATTAATCCTGCTTTCTTAATAGAAATAGGCAAGGTTTCAGAAACTACAGCACCCAATCCATATGCAGTTATCGGAATCAAAAGATATGCCGCCTCTTTCCAGTTTCCATCACCCAGCGACATTCCGAATAGCACCAAATTTCCTGTTTGTGCGTTACAAAAAACACCGCCTCTTATCGCATATGTAAAAGCCCCCATCAATCCGCTGCTCATCATCAGCAGGCCAAATATCCAGCTTCTTTCACATTCCATAAAATCCTGATGCGGTTTCCCGGTCAATATAAACACCTCTTTTTTAATACAAAGCCATGCTATACAAACTAAAGGACGAACCCTTTGGGGATTCGCCCTTGTTTTTTGTAATTGTATTACTTTCCGAGTCTTTCTTCAAGCTTATCAAGCTGCTTAATAAGCTCTTCAGGAATCTTACCGCCCTTATCAGCAATGTCTTCCTTGTAATACCTTCTCATCTCAGCGATTTCCTTGATCCAAAGATCCTTATCAACATCTAAAAGCTTGTCAAGGACTTCAGGTGTAACCTCATCCTCAATTCCCTCAAGATTGAGATCCTCAGGCTTTGGAATATAACCGATAGCAGTTTCCTCAGCGTCAACCTCATCGTCACATCTCTTTATGATCCAGTCAAGAACTCTCATATTATCTCCGAAACCAGGCCAAATGAAGTTTCCTTCTTCGTCCTGCTTAAACCAGTTTACATTAAAGATCTTAGGAGCTTTATCTCCGAGCTTTTCACCCATTTCAAGCCAGTGAGCCCAATAATCACCTACGTTATATCCGATGAACGGCTTCATAGCCATTGGATCGTGACGAAGCACACCTACTGCACCTGTTGCAGCAGCAGTTGTTTCAGAAGATACAGCTGATCCCATATAAGTTCCGTGTGTCCAATCAAATGACTGGTATACAAGCGGAGTGGTAGATGCTCTTCTTCCTCCGAAGATGATTGCAGAAATCGGAACTCCCTGAGGATTGTTAAACTCAGGAGAAATGCAAGGACAGTTTACAGCAGGAGCTGTAAATCTTGAGTTCGGATGAGCAAGGTTATTTCCCTCAGCAATATACTCAGGTCCGTTTACCTTAGCGCCCTTCCACTCTGTTGCATTTACAGGCGGATTCTTATCGAGCTTCTCCCACCATACTGTCATATCGTCATTATTTATACCAACGTTTGTGAAGATTGTATTCTTCTTTGTAGACTCAAGCGCATTGTGATTTGACTTATCGTTTGTTCCCGGAGCAACTCCGAAGAATCCGTTCTCAGGATTGATAGCGTAAAGACGTCCGTCCTCTCCCTGCTTCATCCAAGCGATATCATCGCCGACAGTCCAAACCTTATATCCCTTGTCTGTATATGTTTTAGGAGGAATAAGCATTGCGAGGTTCGTCTTTCCGCAAGCTGACGGGAATGCAGCAGTAATATACTTAACCTCTCCGTTAGGCTTCTCAACACCGAGAATAAGCATATGCTCAGCCATCCAGCCCTCGTTCTTACCCTGGAATGAAGCGATTCTCAAAGCGAAACACTTTTTGCCGAGAAGCACATTTCCGCCGTAAGCAGAGTTAATTGACCAGATAGTGTTATCCTCCGGGAACTGAACTATATATCTGTTTTCAGGATCAACCTGAGCCTTTGAGTGAAGACCTCTTACAAAATCGTTAGACTCATCTCCGAGATTATCAAAAGCCTTAGCACCCATTCTTGTCATAATATCCATGTTTAACACTACATAGATAGAGTCTGTGATCTCAACTCCAACCTTTGCCAAAGGAGAACCGATAGGTCCCATTGAATAAGGAATAACATACATTGTTCTTCCCTTCATAACTCCGTCATACATAGGAGTAAGCTTTGCATACATTTCCTCAGGATCACACCAGTTGTTTGTCGGACCTGCATCCTCCTTAGTCTTGGTACAGATAAACGTTCTGTCTTCAACTCTAGCTACGTCGTTAGGAAGAGTTCTGTGATAAAGACAGCCCGGAAGCTTTTCCTGATTGAGCTTTATCATCTCGCCTGTTTCACATGCTTCATCTCTAAGCGACTGAAGCTGTTCCTCACTTCCGTCAATCCAAACAACCTTATCAGGCTTTGTCAAAGCAATCATTTCCTCAACCCATGCGTTTACATTTGGGTTTTTTGTTAAACTTGCCATTGTTTTTGCTCCTTTCATAACAAAAATGTTAAACAGTAAGTCTGAAAAAGACTAATACTTATACGAGTTTAATTATACCCAATTTCCCTGATATTGTCAACGGTTTTTTCGTTAAATAATTAACAATAGCAAAATGAATTTTTGTGCAACTTTTTGTTTTCGGTTTGTTTACAAAAGTCAGTAATAAAAACCGCGGAATATCATATAATTTTTCATATAGATAAAACGCAAATTTTCTACAGTCTTAAATATTTTTCAAAATAAAATATTATTTGACAAAATTCTCTGCGTCTAGTATAATGAAATTTAAGAAGAACGACAGAAAAAACAATAAGGAGAGCAAAGATTTATGAATGACAATTCTAAAAAGAACAACAACCTAGGTCTTATAGTTTTTGTTGTTGTATTCGTAGTAGTAGTATTTATAATATTCTTTTTAATGAAAGCAGTTTTTTCGACTTCGACAAACTCTTCATCCAAAGGAACTACCGTTTCATTTCAAACAAAGCAGACTACTACAACAACTACTGTTTCACAAACCAATATCGAAAACGGAACAACAAATGCAAACGCCAATATAAATTCAAACGGAACCTACAACACATATTATGAAATGACCGTAAGCTCAGAGGTAAATGTCCGCAGCGGCGCCAATTCGAGCTATGATCTTCTCGGAACACTTTCCGCAGGAACTACTGTTAAGGTAATCGGCGAAACAGGCGGTTGGTATCAAATAGATTATAATGGCAATTTAAACGCATATGTTTATTCATCATACCTGACTGGCGATAAGCCGTCATTTACAACAACTCAGGCTTATAACTATGATTATAATAACGATTACAATAACAACTATAACGACTACAACAATTACAACAACGATTATAGCTATGATAACAATAACAACGAAAATTATAACGATTATCAAAGCTATGATTATCAGTCGTATGATAACGGAAACGATTATTAAGCTGAGTAGCAAAAAAGGTAACGACTGCACAGACAAATTATCTGTGCAGTCGTTTTTTATGCCTTTTTAACAAACGAAAAATCTACCTTACCATCTGAAATATTACAGTTTTCTATTTTTACCGTTACTCTATCTCCGACAGAATACCGCTCTGAAGTGTTGTTGTTTTTCAAGGTCATTAAATCGGTAACAGAATATTCCCCGTCAGAAAGGCTTTCTATTCGGACTAATCCCTCGCAGGTATTGTCAAGCATTACAAAGAATCCGAAATCCATAACCGAGCATATCACTCCATCTGCCTGCTGACCTATCATCTTTGAAAGATATTCCGCTTTATAGCAGTCATCACAGCTTCTCTCAACACTCATAGCCGTTATCTCTGCTTCACTAGAACGTGTAGCGGCAGCATAAACAAACTTATTAAACTTCGCCCTGATTCGCCCTGAATCCTTACAGCTCAAATATTCGCTCATTATTCTGTGTATTGCAAGATCCGGATATCTTCTTATCGGAGAAGTAAAATGAGCGTAATCGTCAAGCACCAGTCCGAAATGCCCCAATTCCTCTTCACTGTATCTCGCTTTAGCCATGCTTCTCAGCACAAGCGAATTTACAACAGCTGCTGAGGGCTTATCCCTAACCTCTTCAAGCACATCGCTTAAGCTTTTAGCTGAAACACCGTTTTTAAAGCTATGAGGAACATTTAAAATGTTTAAAACCTCGCTGAGTGAATATATTTTTTCTTCGTTCGGATTCTCATGAACTCTATATACAAAAGGAAGCTCATTGTCCTTTGCAAATTTAGCTGCGGCTTCGTTTGCCATAAGCATGAAATCTTCAATTATTTCTTCGCTCTCTCCTCTTTCATGCTTTACAACCCCTACGCAAACATCGTTTTCGTCTATCACGACAGCTCCCTCTGCACTTTCTATCTGAGGAGAGCCTCTGCTGATACGATTTTTCTTGAGTATTTTTGCAAGCTCACTCATTGCAGAAAATGACGAGCTTACTTCTCTGTACTTTTCCAAAAGCTCGGAGTTTCGGCTGCCCGCTAAAATTTCGTTTATTTCGCTGTACACTCCCTTTACCTTCGAACGAATGACCGTTTTCTTAAAGTCATAGCTTTTAAGATGTCCCGACTTATCAATCTTCATAAAGCAGGAAAATGCAAGTCTGTCCTCTCCCTCGTTAAGCGAGCATATTCCGTTTGAAAGAACTTTTGGCAGCATAGGAACAACCTTATTTGCATAATACACACTAGTACCCCGATCAAACGCTTCGTTGTCGAGAGCGCTTTTAGGCAAAACGTAATGAGAAACATCAGCAATATGCACACCAAGGCTGTAGCCGTCTGAAGTTTTTTGAACACTTACAGCGTCGTCAATATCCTTGGTGTATGCGCTGTCGATAGTAAATATTTTCTCTCCTCTTAAGTCAGTTCTGTTTTTTAATTCCTTTTGTATCTCATTAAAATCAGAAACCTCATCTGCATT
>USCU01000023.1 GCA_900553335.1 uncultured Ruminococcus sp.
GAGTTGTTATGCTCACAGGAGATAATGAAAAAACCGCAAAGAGAATTGGGGCTGAAGCAGGAGTAGACGAGGTTGTGGCAGGAGTTTTGCCTGATGAGAAAGAGGGAGTTATAAAACGCTTGAAGGAAAGCGGAAAGGTCATTATGGTGGGCGACGGAATAAACGACGCTCCGGCATTAACAAGCGCTGACATAGGAATCGCAATCGGAGCAGGCGCAGATGTTGCAATTGATGCGGCGGATGTCGTTTTGATGAAGAGCGAGCTTACTGATGTTGTGAATGCAATAAGACTCAGCAAAAAGGTTTTAAAAAATATACACGAAAACCTTTTCTGGGCGTTTATTTATAATGTGATAGGGATTCCGATCGCTGCGGGTGCGTTTATTGCAGCATTCGGACTTAAGCTTAATCCGATGTTTGCAGCGGCGGCAATGAGCCTTTCAAGCGTATGCGTTGTAACAAATGCACTGAGAATAAATTTCTTTAAAGCACACAGCATAAAGCTAAACAGTCAAACTGAAATAATACCTATAAAAAGCGAGGTGAAAAGCATGGAAAAGACAATGAAAATCGAAGGAATGATGTGTTCGCATTGCGAAGCAGCTGTAAAAAAAGCTCTTATGTCTGTTGAAGGAGTTACAAATGCACTTGTAAGTCACGAAACGGCATCGGCAGTTGTTACCTTAGACAAGGATGTTTCAAACGAGGTTTTAAAGAAAGCTGTTGAAGATAAAGAATACACAGTAGTTTCTATTGATTAATGTCTATTAAAAATGAAAAACAAGGTTTAGAAATGTTTTTTCTCAACCTTGTTTTTTTTGATAATCGTTTCTAAGTCAGCTTAGAGAACAATTCTAGAATCTGAAATTTCGTCGGGGGGGGGGTAGTATTTTATCAATTTTAAGTATTATTTTCAGTATGAATAATTTGTTCTCTCTTTTTGCTGAAAAAGTACCGTCATATTTTTTAACGATCTTTTTTATATTGGCAATGCCTATTCCGTGAAGTGATTTATCCTTTTTTGTTGTTTCAAGATTAAGACTGGATATACTGGATGGATTCGTTATCTTGATGTATTGAAAGCCGTGCTGAACATAAGCAAGTACTCTTATTTCTTTGTTTCCGCTGCATTTCACACACGCTTCGATAGAGTTGTCAATAGCGTTTGAAAGCAGAGTACATAAATCCACCGAGTCTATTGTGCTTGAGATATGGCAATTAGCTTCTATATTTGCACCTAAGCTTCTGGCATAAGACTGCTTATTGGTCAAAACCGCATCGCATATAGGATTTCCTGTATGGAAGAAGTCCTGATTTATGGTTTTAAGGCTGTCAAGTCTTTCTATATATTCCTTTGCCTTTAAAACTTCTCCTGAGTCCAGAAGGGTATGTATACAATGAATGTGATTTGAATAATCGTGACGAAAACTTTTAAGCTCACTGTTGAGTATTTCGATTTTTCGGAAGCGTTCAAGCTGAATTTTATACTGTTTTCTGAAAGAAGAGTTTTGGTGCAGGAATATATATTTTGCAAAGCTTCCCGAAATAATAATGCTTATAACAATTACCGACAAGATGATTATTATTACTAACGTCGTCCGCAGGGTAGAAGTGTTTTCTTGCAGCAGACGGTTTTCAAAAAGCGAAATACTGCATATGTTAACAACAAAAAGCGATAAAAACAAGGATATGTATTTGTGCATGGGAAATATTTTGATAAAAACACGGAAATGACTTGTTTTTCTTTTGCTCTTTAAAGCGGTCAATGTTATTAATAAAACTGTTTGTATAGCAAACGAAAAAACGCTGAAAATCTTAAAAGCCGAAAACCTGTTGTCTGAAAATAGAAAGCAAAATATACTTATTAAAGAGTTTTGCCCAAATGAAATCAACATGCAGGAATATAAAAATCTTAAAAGCTTAGACTTTACAGTATCCATATGTTCTTCTGCCAAACTGCTAAAGCAGCAGAGTATATAAGAGTTTAAGGAAAGTAAGATTTTTGAGATAAAATATAGAATTGCGAATACAATCATCTGATACACTCCAATATTACCGTCATATTATTACCGGGACAGGCTGTTGAAATATCAGCTTATGACAGATTTTAAAAATAGAATTAATTAGCACTTACATAGTGATTATTATATATTAAAGATAAAAAATTGACAATGTCTGTATGACGCAAAAAATGTATAAACCTGTATTCTCGAATCATAAATCGCATATTGAATTGTTTTTTAAAAGTTATTTGCACCCGTGATTTCTCAAAAAGGATTTAAACGCCACGGAATCTAAGGTTTTAGAATTATGCAGCGGTTATTTCTCAAAAATCTTGACAAGGATAATAATTCATGTTAAACTTAAACCGTACAATATTTTTGTACACAGTATATTTAATTGTTTTAAGCTTTGCAGCACCTTGGCAAAGCGCAAAAATTTATGAAAGGAGTTGTCAGACATGAAAAGAAAGGTGATCAAATCTTAAAAATCAAATATTTTGACTAACTTCTTTTGATATGACATATGTGTTTGCGTGGGCATCTCAAAACGAGGTGTCCTTTTTTGTTTGCAAAAATTTGATGCCAGTTTTTCAACCTTTGGTTGAGGGCAGTCAACAAATAAGTTATTTACAATACATGGGTTTTTGTGGTTAAATAAGAAAAAGCAATGTCATAATTAAGAGGGGAGAAAGGGAGCAGTATGCAAAAAACAAAAAAAGAAAAGAAAAATCGCTCGGTCATCGCAAATGTTATTTATGCATATAAGCTTGTTTTAAGCTGTAGAAAATCGCTTGCGTTTGCCTGCCTTATGTTTGCGGCGGCAGGAGCAGTAGTCGGATATGTATGGGAATTTGCAGTTAAGTTTATAATTGACGATATCGAGAGCGGAAGGGATGCCCAAAGCGTTATTTTAACAGTTGTAACAGCAGGTATAATAATGGCTGTTTTGTCTGTTATAATTGAATGTTCGGAGCAGTATTTTCAAACTGTCGGACAGTATGTAATGTTTTATTACCGCAGAAAATACAATCGGAAATTCATGAAAATGGATTACGAAAAGCTTGAAAATCCGGCTATGCTTGATAAGGCGGAAAAGGCAGAAAAGGGCTGCAATTGGGGCGGCGGAATATTACAGGGCTTTTATATGTCAATGTTTTTCCTTAGAAATTTAATTCTTGCTGTAATTGCTGCTGTAATTGTCGCTACGCTTAATCCATGGCTTTTGCTTGTGTTCTCCGCAACAGGAGTAATAAAAGCCGTTATGCAGATTAGAACAAAGGTTAAGGATAAGCGGGAGTGCTGGGATAAAATGGCGCCGTTTTACAGAAAGGTAAGATATCTCGGACAGGTTCAAAGCGACTTTTCCTTTGCTAAAGACATTCGGCTTTTTAATATGAGAGGATTTTTAAAGTCTAAGCATGAAATGGTAAACGCTGCAGCCCACAAGCTGATTTTAGGACATAAAAACCGATGGCTAAAATGGGAAATGAAAAACTATGTTGCGTCTTTTGCTGAAATGGCGATTCAGTACGGATATTTAGTTTATTCGCTGTGTTTTGGTGACTTGTCGATCGGAAACTTCGTGCTTTATGCTGCCGTTATGGGAAATTATTCCAGAAGCATACGATATATGTTTGACAACTTTGCAGAGCTTAAATATCGCTCTATGGAGATTGACGATTACCGTGCTTTTGTTGACGAGGAAGAGCTTACAGATATACAAAACACTGAATTTTTGCCGATACCGAAAGCCGATAATTATGTTATAGAGTTTAAGAATGTTTCTTTTAAGTATAACGGAGCTAAGGTTTATGCGCTTAAAGATATAAATATAAGACTTGAAACAGGAAAGAGTCTTGCGATTGTAGGACTTAACGGAGCGGGAAAAACTACTTTTATAAAGCTTTTATGCCGTCTTTATGATGTCAGCGAGGGTGAAATATTACTTAACGGGGTTAATGTCTTAAACTATGATCGGGACGAATATTTTAAACTATTCTCGCCTGTTTTTCAAAATGTAGAGCTGTTTGCGCTGAGCTTGGGTGAAAATACGGCCATGACCGATCTGTCGGGAGTAGATAGGAATAAGGCTGCTGAGTCTATAATAAGTGCAGGTCTTAAAGAAAAATACGATTTGCTTCCTAAAAAGCTTGACACTCAGGTTTTAAAGAACATATACGATGACGGAGTTGACTTTTCAGGAGGAGAAAAGCAAAAACTTGCTCTTGCCAGGGCTTTGTATAAGAACGCACCGATCATGCTTCTTGATGAGCCGACAGCGGCTCTTGATCCGATTGCAGAATATAAGCTTTACAAGTCGTTTGATAAGATCGTCGGCGGAAAAATGGCAGTATATATTTCACACAGACTTTCAAGCACACGATTTTGTGATGCTATTGCAATGTTTAAAGACGGCCGTCTTGTTGAAAGCGGAACTCATTCGGAGCTTCTGAAAAAGGGCGGAGAGTATTCATCTCTTTTTGAAGTTCAGGCACAATATTATAAAGAACGTGAACAAAGAGCCGCTGATGGAATGGAGGAGGTGCTTGTAAATGGCTGATAAAAACCGAAACGCAACTGATTTTAAGACAATGTTTTTATCCGTAAAATACTTTTATAAGATAATCTGGAAAAAATTCAGAAGCTACATAGTTTATAACGCGTTCTCTGCGGTGTTTACAGCTTTGTCATCTATTTACATGATTTTTCTTCCGAAGTTATTGATAGATGAGTTTCAGGGAAGCAGAGATTTCACAAAAATGGCAGTCATAACTGCGATCTTTGTTTTACTGTATATTCTGACTAATGCCGCAGAATCTTTTTGTACACAACAGTATCAGAAAGTAGTGGATAGGTTTAACCGGTATTTTGAAGAACAGCACAAGCAAAAATGTGCGGGCATGGATTTTGAAAAAACAGAGGATCCCGAGATTTTGGATCTTTCTCAAAAGGCTCAAAACGGACTTAACTGGTACGGCGGAGTTGACGGATTTATGCGTCGTCTTTCAAACATATTATCAGGTGTAATTGAGGTAGTAACAACTGCAGTGATACTTCTTACCGGTTCTTTTTGGGTATTGCTTATCGTTGTGGCGTATATTGTAATAAGCTTTTTCCTGACAAAAAAGCGCTCGAAGCTTGAATTCGATTTAAACGGAGCCTTTGACGTTTTAGACAGAAAGACAAGCTATAATTTCTGGCAGACGTATGATTTTAAATACGGAAAGGATATAAGGCTTTATGACGCATCAAAAATGCTTGACGAAAACTGTCATCAGATAAACGAAGAATGCTATAGAGTAGAGCTTAAATACCGTAAGAAGATCATGGTGGTTTCTTCTGCTTTGTCAGTTGCAGGTGCTTTAAAAAATGTTGGGATGTATATGGTGCTTGGCATTATGGCGATTAAAAAGTTTATTACACTCGGCAACTTTTCGCTTTATTCCTCATCAGCACTTACGGCGTCAAATGCGCTTAATGTTATCGTTTCGGAATTCGGTTGGCTTACAGTTACGTCAAATTATCTTTATAACTATGTTAGTTTCATGGGTATCAATACTGATACCGCGTTTGGCTGCGAAATGGTAGATAAGGATAAAGATCATGAGATCGAGTTTCGGGATGTATGGTTTAAATATCCGAGATCTGAAAGTTACATATTAAAGGGAGTAAGCGTTAAAATCAGAAAAGGCGAAAAGCTTTCGATTGTCGGACTTAACGGAGCAGGAAAGACAACATTCATAAAGCTTTTGTGCCGTCTTTATAAGGTCGATAAGGGTGAGATTTTAATTGACGGAAAGAATATAAACGAGTACGATTTCAGTGAATATTCAAAGCTGTTTTCGGTAGTTTTCCAGGATTATAAGCTATTTGCATTTTCATTTAAAGAAAACATTTCCGTCAATGAAGAGCCTGATGAGAACCGTGTTTTAAAGCTTTGCGAAAAAGTAGGTCTTGATAAAAAGATAAGCGATATGCCAAATGGAATGGATACTATAATGTTTAAGCAGTTTGATGAAGCAGGTGTTGAGCCTTCGGGAGGAGAACAGCAAAAGATGAGTATAGCTCGTGCGCTTTATAAGGACGCATCTATTGTTATTTTAGACGAGCCGACAGCGGCGCTTGATCCGATTGCTGAGTACGAGATTTACAGACAGTTTAACGAGATAGTAAACGGAAAAACTGCCATTTATATTTCGCACCGATTATCCTCCTGTAAATTCTGTGACAAGATAGCTGTGTTTAAAGATGGGGCAATAAAAGAATACGGGCATCACAGTGAGCTGTTAATGATTCCTGACGGCGAATATAAGAAGATGTTTGACGCACAGGCTAAATACTATATAAATACAGACGCTGTTTAAAGAAACCATAATTTAATTAGTGCAGATGAACAAAATCCAAGTTCATCTGCACTCTTATTTATTCACAAAAATAGAAAGCTCTCATATTATATACCAAGGACGGCGAAAACTGTTGTCCGAAATACTTTTATAGGAGGATACATATATGAGTGAAGCAAATTCATGCGGCGGATTTAACAACAGTGTCTGCATTGAAGTTATGAGAGTTTTTGATTCTTGCAGCGATAAAGACTGTCTTGAAGATTTAGAGGTTTTATTTTCCTCTCCGTGCGACATTGAAACGATTGAAACAGCAAGCTTTATCAAATGCAAATGCGTTGAGGTGATAAACACTGTTTTCGGAATCGAGCCGGTGCCGTTTAACAGAGGCTTTTATGCAGTAGATATTACCTACACATTTTCAGTAGAGATTGAAGCGTTTGAAGGAACAGCATGCGCTTCAAAAACAGTAACGTGAACGACATCGTTCTCTACAAAGGTAATATTGTTCGGAAGCGATGGCAACACAAGAAGATTCTCATCTGACGATGCACAAAGCGGAGGAATTGCACCGGGATGCTGTTATTCGTCCCTGCCAAAGGCATCAGTAACTGTTGTTGAGCCGATTCTTTTGGATTGCCGTCTTGTGACAAGATTTAAAAATCCGGGTTGCTGCGGTGATAGCTGCGAAAGTTCCTGCTGTCAGGCATCACTAGACGGAATGATCTCGTCACCTCAGGGTTGTTCTAAGGCAGTATATGTAACAATAGGACTGTTTTCGATTATTCAGCTTTCAAGATATGTTACACTTATGGTGCCTGCGGCAGACTATTGTGTACCGAATAAGGAATGTTCAACCAACACAGATTCTCCTTGCGAACTGTTTGAGAAGATCAAATTCCCGACAAACGAATTCTTTCCAAGATCGCTTGAAGAATCTGAGCTTAACTCAGGCTGTGTGAGCAGAGCTGAAGCGAGCGCTGCGTCTGCAAATTCTGTCGTAAATGAAACAACCCGACAGGTTGACGGCGAACAATAAAATCGTTCTGAAAATTATCCCCTGATTTTCAGATTTTGCTGACTAAATATATGAGTTTAGGCAAGAATAGTTTTATCAAAAGCTAAAAACAGGAGTGTGTTAAAATGTCCATTCACAGGGGAGAAATTTATTATGCGGATTTAAGCCCGGTGGTAGGTTCAGAGCAGGGCGGAGTAAGACCGGTACTTATAGTTCAAAACGATGTCGGCAACAAGCATAGTCCGACAGTTATCGCTGCAGCTATAACCAGTCAGAATTCAAAAGCCAGACTTCCGACTCATATTGCAGTAGGAGGTAAAACCTGCGGGCTTCAAAAGGATTCAGTGGTGCTTTTGGAACAGATACGAACGCTTGATAAAAAACGGCTTCGGGAGAGAATGGGAGAGCTTGATCAACCCTCAATGGATAGAGTAGACAGCGCTTTGTCGATAAGCTTCGGACTTGGGTAGAGCGAAATTGTGTTTATCAGTACTTAAAGCTCGGCATTTGAAGGATACCATTAAAATGCTGTCGCATAGGCGGTATGTACCGACTTTAGACGAAAAGAGGTAATCTGTAAGAAGCAAGAGTCAAGTGACAGGGAAAATGTCCAATATTTATGCCTGCGATAAATTCTGTCCGGCTTCTTGTTTTTGAAGTCTAATTTCTAATAGGCGTTGTTTCATGTCAGAGCATTGTCGGCTTTATTGCAAGTGCAAAGTTTTTGTTGACTTTTTTTGTAAAATAAACTATAATTAGTCTATCGGCGTAACAGCAGGAGTAGTTTTAATACATTTTTTCAGAGAGCGTGGGTTTAAGGTGTGACTGCGTAAAATGTTTTTAATGAAGTGCGGCTGCCAGCCGAAGCGGGGAACAGCGTTTTTAACGCCGAGTATCCGTTTCCGTAATCCCGCGTTAAGGGTTAAGTTATTGCCTTAAAAAGATAAATACAGGCGATTATCTGAGTGATTTTCGGAGTGGAACCGTAGTTTGAAATTTAAGCTGCCTCCAAAAGCGTGAGTAATTGCGCTTTGGAGGCTTTTTATTTTGGGAGGTAATATAATTTATGAAATTCATTAACAATATGATAAATACTATCATGGATGAGGTTCGGTCGGTTAAGGAAAAAGACCCTGCCGCAAAAACCACGCTTGAGGTTTTGGTGAATTATTCCGGACTTCATGCGGTGCTTTTTCACAGAGCTGCTCACTGGTTTTATAAAAAAAAGCTTTTCTTCTTTGCAAGAATAATTTCACAGCTTTCGAGATTTATCACAGGGATTGAGATACACCCCGGAGCAAAAATCGGAAAAGGGCTTCTTATCGATCACGGAAGCGGAGTGGTTATCGGAGAAACTGCTGAGATAGGCGACAACTGTCTTATATATCAGGGCGTTACTTTGGGAGGTACCGGAAAGGAATGCGGAAAGCGTCATCCAACTCTAGGAAATAATGTAATGGTGGGAGCGGGAGCAAGAATTTTAGGTCCGTTTAAGGTCGGAGATAATGCTAAAATAGCAGCTAATGCGGTTGTTTTGGAGGAAGTTCCGCCAAACGCTACGGCGGTAGGAGTTCCGGCAAGGATTGTAAGAGTTGAGGGAAAGAGAGTTCAGGACTTAGATCAGGTTCATATTCCGGATCCTGTTTCACAGGAAATATGCAAACAGCGCATTAAAATCGAAAAACTGGAAGCAGAGCTTAAAAGATTAAAAAAAGCAAATGAGGATGATAAATAATGAAGATATATAATACGCTGACAAGAAAAAAAGAAGAGATCAAACCGATTGATGATAAAAAGATCGGAATTTATGTCTGCGGTCCTACGGTCTATAATTATATACATATAGGAAACGCAAGGCCTATCTGCGTATTCGATGTATTCAGAAGATTTTTAAAATATCAGGGCTATGACGTGAAATATGTGCAGAACTACACCGATGTAAATGACAAGATAATCAAGCAGGCTGAGATTGAGGGATCAACTCCGGAAAAGATTGCAGAAAAGTACATTGAGGAGTTTGAGCATGACGCACACGGATTAAATGTTTTAGATCCTGATGTAAGACCGAAAGTTTCAAAATATATTGGTAAAATAATAGCTCTTATTAAAACTCTCGTTGACAACGGATACGCTTATCAAGCGGGAGGAGATGTATATTACCGTACAAGAAAGTTTAAAGACTACGGAAAGCTTTCCAGACAATCCTTAGATGAGCTTCAGGCAGGAGCAAGAGTTGAAATAAACGGCTTAAAAGAAGATCCGCTTGATTTTGCACTTTGGAAGAGAGCAGACGAAAACGAACAGCATTGGAATTCGCCTTGGGGCAAGGGCAGACCGGGTTGGCATATAGAATGTTCGGCAATGGCGAAGGATACGCTCGGAGATACGATAGATATTCACTGTGGCGGACGTGATCTGATATTTCCTCATCACGAAAATGAAATTGCACAGTCGGAGGCGGCAACGGGAGTTCAGTTTGCAAATTATTGGATGCACAACGGACATATCAACATTGACAATAAGAAAATGTCAAAGTCGAAAGGAAACTTTTTTCTTACCCGTGACGCCGCTGAAAAATACGGATATGAAACTATAAGATATCTTATGATTCAAGCACATTACAGAATGCCTATGAATTATACTCCTGAGCTTTTGGAGTCTTGTAAGTCTTCTCTTGAAAGACTTTATAATCTTAAGTCTGCTCTTAAAATGGCTGTGCAAAACTCAAAGGATGGAGAAATAAGAAAAGAGCTTTTGGAAATTTTAGAAGATAAAAAGCAAAAGTTTGTTGACGCTCTTTCCGATGACCTTAATACTGCTGATGCTCTTTCTGCAATATTTGAGCTTACAAGGGAGATAAACACCTGTCTCTTATACACATCTGACGCTGCCGACGATCTACTCTGTGTA
>USCU01000024.1 GCA_900553335.1 uncultured Ruminococcus sp.
GATCTACACAGAGTAGATCGTCGGCAGCGTCAGATGTGTATAAGAGACAGTTCTGTATGTATGCACGATCATTATAGGGGTTACGTACTGCATAACGGCTTGGCTTGACAATACGAACAGCAATTTGCCTGTAGTACTCCATCAAGTTATCGTCCAAGTTTAACGGGAAGTCATCAATATTTTCGAGGACTTCCATATTATACCTGTTCTTCAGAAAGACCTTGATTTTAAGAAGATACTCATAATACTTAAGCATCAATCTTTCCGATCCGCCTTCATCAAAGGTATAGTGAGACACCGACTTTTGAAGAAGATTATGAAATTTGCTTAAGAATCGGAGTCCCCCTTTGGTTTTAACAAATTCCCAAGCAGCTTTTTTATCCTGATAATCGTTAGGATCGGTATCAACACCATTCGAATAAACCTTCTGAACGATATACTCAACAAAGTTCCTAAGCTGTGCCAAAATGTTTTGCGACAATAATCCTCGCTCGGAGGCATCAAATACAGAAATGTTTCGGCATATTACTTTGTTTGTATCATAAATTGCACCATCAACCTTTAGCATTTAATAACCTCCTTGCATAGTTGCTAATTTGCATTAATGACTACATTTTCGATTATCTCATCTATTTTGGATCTCAATTCCGCTATTTCAGACTTAATTGTTTCTTGCTTTTTAATTTCAGAATGTATTTCAGCTACAATGCGTTGCTGTTCCTCCAAGGAAATATCCAACATTGGAAATTCCCTCACGACTATTGGGAAAATATTTGTGTTGTTGCCTAAGCCCTTTTTATAGATTTCAATTAGATACTGGAAATAGGTTGTTCTGAAATAGTAATAGGCGAACTCTGGATTGTAGTCCTTAAGCCGAATGCGCATTGTAAAATCAGCAAAAACTCCTTGGAGTTCATCGTCATCAATCAAAGCGACTTTTCCAATAGTTCCTTCGCCGGAACGTGCAAGAATGATATCGTTCTTTCGCACTGTTTTGGCTTGTTTGGAATCAGAGTACTCCTTTGATACTGTGCTTGCATTTTCTGAATCGAACTTCCAATTCTTAATCGTTGCCATAGAAATATAGCAAAATTCGCCGTCCTCAGAATAGTCCGCCGGTGAGACACTTGCACCCAACACAATTGGCTCTGCGAGATAATGTTTAATCTTTTTCGATGTTCGGCTGTTCAACTCTTGCGCAACAAAATCTCCAGCATCTCTGTGAAATTTTGAGCTAAAACGCAAATCAAGATTATTCGCCAAACTATGGCTATTGCGAAAGTGAAGTTTAATTTTTTTAAGAACTGAAAACTGCTCATAATTAAAAGAAAATTCACGTTGAAACACATTGTCAATAATGCTAGTCGGGGTTACTATCTTACTCTCTATCTCTTTTATTTGGCTTTCAACTGGAGCTATGCGTTTACATAATTCATCCTGTTCTTCAATACTTGGGACAAAGATAGGTGCATCGTGGATATAAACTTTAGATAAATTTTTTTGTGTTTTTCCTGTTTCAACTCCACGAAAATATTCCTGCATTAAGCTTGAGTTTAGATAATATACTAAATATTTCGGACGTAACCGTGAAGAATCAACTCTAAATCTGCATAGATAATGTGAAAGTGTGATGTTTTCGCTACGATCACCTTCGTACAGGAAAGTTGCTCCACAATTTGAGGATATAGCCATTACTATATCACCTGTTTCTATCCTAAAGGCAGCTAATTCATCTGCTTTTTCATCCGATATATACAGAAGATTATCGTAACAAGCGGTTCCTCCTGAAATATTTCTCACAAGAAAGTGTATATTTTCGGAAACATCTGTATAGTCTTCTCTGGTAATAGGTTTACCGGTTTCAATAAATGTAATAAATTCTGCCAAACGCTTGTGGTTCATAAAAAGATGTTTATGACGCATCAATAAATTGTCAACGTCGCAACGCAAAAACGGATCACCACTTAGTTCCGACAGTTTTGTTGGGCACAGTTGCATAGATAACACCTCAATCCCACTGGATTTCTCTCATATAATCCAAAATCGTTTCTTTAACACCATCATCCACAATAACACCGGTTTCATTAAAACGGAATAGCGTATTGGGCATCTCTTTCTCGCCTCGTTTTGAACGCTTGTATCCGATACTATCCGTTTCTGCCATAAACACATCGTAATTTAGTGCCTTTGAAACTTCACCAAATACCCACCATGTGTTTACAAATCCAAATGTCTCTTTTGTGTCTTTATCAGGACTACAGAGCGATTCCAACTCATCCCTATATTTTATAATTAATCCATTTGTGTCGAGTGTTTTATCCTTATCTGTAATATAATTTTTTAGCATTTTTTGCAGAAGAGCAACTTCTTCATCAGCGGTTAAATTTTTAATAGACGGAAGTTTTGCTTTGAGTTTCTTTCCATTATATACAGAAATCAAATTATCCACACGAGTTTTAAGTTGTGAATAGTCTTTTGATGCAGTATCCCACGCCTCGTTCCAAGCCGCAATCTCTTCTTTTGTTTTCTTTTGTGCAAAGAGAATGCTTGTTTTTGTTGAGGTATAGGGCTCAAATGCCAACTGCGGCAAGGATACAACTGCTTTTATTTTGAAATATTTATAGAGGAAGAGGCGGATATATTTGTTTTCGGTTGTATCAAATACGCTTTCAGGCAATACCGCCGCTACACGTCCGTTTTCCCTAAGAAGCTGATACCAACGCTCGATGAACAGGTTTTCTGAATTCTTTTTCTCACCGAACATAAAGTCATGCTTAATGGTTTTCTTGGTGTCATTGTCCAGTTCAACGCTAAACGGAGGATTTGTTAGAATTAAATCGAACTGTCCATTGACTTCACGCTCTTGGTAAAGCGTATCCTTAATACTTCCATTCAAAGCGTTTGGTGCTGTTTCCTTTTCGTATTTAGCAAACGGAAGCAAACCATCCTTTACAAAAATATTAGTGGAACCGTCTCCGTGAAGGATCATATTGACCTTCGTTGCCGTACCAAGATTAAAGTTTATCTCAGAACCATAAATATAAGTTTGTGCCCACTTATTTTCTCTATGATCTGGGAAAAACCAATCAGAGGTTACTTTGTCTTTGACAGCTCTTGAAGTGCCAAGATCATTATTGTAGCCCAAAGCATTACGATTACGGTACTTCATATTTTCCGTAATGAACTTCATGTACTCAATTAGAAATGTTCCGCTGCCTGCTGAGGGGTCAATCATATACGGGATTTCTTTGTCATCTTTGATACGCTTAATCGCAAGCTTGTCTGCCTGAATAGCATAGAGCATGAACCGCACGATGTTTGTGTGGGTGAAAAATTGTCCCTTGCTTTGTTTGAATCCATCACGAATAATGCCCTCGAAGAAGTCGCCCAATATATCTTTACCGCTCAAGCTGTTTTTGCCGTCCACAAAAGAAAGTCCTTCTAACTTCTGAACGGCATATTTGAGCTTTGATAAAGAGAACTTTTTGGTATCTACTACATAAGATTTTTCAAGTTCTTTTTCATCTAAAATATAAAGCTTGGATTTAAGCGCACGACGATAAAGCTCATTGATACGGTCAAAGAGCTTCTCATTTGTTTCAAATTCCTCATCGCCATCTTTTGCGAATGTCATTGACTGAAAATCGTAAGTGTCACCGTCTTCCTTCTCGTCTTCATCCTGTATTTTGGAAAGTATCAGATTCGTCAAAGAAGAGAAAACATCGTTATCATCGGTTCCGCCACCACCCCAAAGAACATTGTGCAAATCTTTTTGAAGTTGCAAAAGCATACCATGCGAAAAATTAGTTTCCAAGTCTTTTTCGGAACCTTTTATATATGGCTTTTTCTGTGCTTTGCCATAACGAGCGGGTATTGTATTTGTAAAATCACGGACGGCTTCCCAATCAGCGTAGGTAGGGTATTTTTGGTTATCGATGATAATACACTCATCGGAATTTGAGCCGCTTGCATCGTTGGTGGTGTATAAAACTAAATATTTAACATCATGCCCTTCGGTGCGTTCCATACCCGCCAACTTAAAAAGTTGTTCCTCGATAACACTATCTTTGTCAATAGTTGCATATTCTTCTTGGTTTTTAACTTCGATAAACAGGAAAGCATCACCGTTTGCATCCCTCACGATGATGTCAATACGGCTTGTAATAGTGTGGGGACGACCGGCAGTATATTCGTGCTCGATCTCTATTTTATCCGGAGCATAGCCAAGCTCATTTACCAGCTTTGTTAATAAATACGCACGACACAGTTCTTCCGGTTTGGCATCCGTTCGTTTTTGGCATTGGATTATTTTATCATACGCCAATTTTCCTGCTGATAAATCAAGTTTAGTTACAACCTTAACGGGTTGATCATCGATGTATTGTTTAACCAATGAATTATTCATGGATTAATCCTCCTTGTTCGCTCTAGTGATTATTAAACCTGAATGTTTTTTCTTATTACACATTCTTATCAAGTTCTTTTAGAAGGCTAGCTAAAACACCATTTGCCTTTGTAGGACCTTGGAAAGTTGCCACAACACCTTTTTCCTTCATTTCTTTGAGGGTAAGGCTATTGTGGGGATAGGATTTTAATAATTCTAAGCGAATAAATTTATTACTGGATGCAAGCGCATCATCTTCCTTATAGTACTCCGAATCATCAATAATTCGCTCGGAATCACTGAGATTCGTAGCAATTACACGACACTTATAAGAAATCTCAGCATAGGGCAATGTCAGATAAATATAGACAATATCATCGACTTCATAATTAGCATGTTGTGCCCACTCGATTTGAGTCATGTTATTAAAAGCACCGATCACATCGTAATAATCTGTATTGCCTGCGATAACCCAAACTGTATTACCTTCAAGACCGTTATCGTTATTGAAAACTTTTCTTGCGGTTTCAAAGGATACCGCATTATACTCTTCGTCACTCCAACCGCCAAACATATCTTTAATCTGACCAATATCCCAGATATCTTTAGCGATGTTAAGGTATGCCTTGGCACGTTCGCTGACAGCGTTTTTATCCATCTTACTATAAGCTTTTATGCCGTACTTTTTTGCCAAGGGAAGAAAAAGAGGATTGTTTTCATAGAACAGTGAATTCATTGCTTTTGCAAAAACTACATTGTCACCAAGATATTTTTGAACCTTCAAATCGTATTTCATATCTTGATAACTTCTGTTCTTATCTTTTGTGAGAATCATCAAGTTGCCAATGTTATGTCTCGTAGCATTAAAGTCACGTTCATCGGCAAAATCTTCTGCATAGTCAGAATACATATCCGGTAAGATGTGCTCGATGTCAAAAGGATTCTTGGATTTTCTGTTGATATATGTATCAAATTCAGAGGGATTACCCATCGCAATGTTTAAATGAGATGCAAAGCGAGCAATAAAGTGTAATGTATATCTCTTGAAGAACTGATTTTCATAATTAAGTTCTTCAAATTTATCCCAACCAACATTGGCATCAAGTAAAGCCTTGGTTAAAATAATGGCAATTTCTTTAACGCTTTTGTTTCTAATATTGACAAGGACCTTAAACAAGAAAACCTTATTGGTATTAAAGTTTGCCTTTTTAAAGTTAAGAATTCGATTAGATGCAAAAATGTCTACGAATTTAGCAACAAGCTTGATTTTCTCATTTACAACGGACGGCTTATCATCCTTATCTATAGCGGAAATCATAAGCAACGTTTGATAATTCAAATCTCTATTTGCATTATAGAATACACTTTCAAAACCAGCGATGAGTTTTTTAGAGTATTGTTTGATATTAAGATATAACTCCACCATCTGGCTCATTTCTTTAAGCACAAACTCTTTATAGTCCTTAGATGTAGTTAATCCCATTTGCTTTTTAGCATTTTGACGTACCCACTCGTGGAATTTTTCGCCGAGGAGTTCGTAATCCTTGTCTTCGGCATCTTTCTTGCCTTCACGAAGTGATGTAGCATAGTTACCACGAAGCCAAAGGGAAATAAACTCGACGTCAGCTGTGTTGACTACACCACTTTGTTCAGATTCCGCAGCTGATTTGATTTTATTAACAAGTTCTTGCCACTTGGAATTCACTTCAAGCTTATCATCTTCGCTAACTTCGTTTAATACAAACGCTTTGAGCATTTCTGCGCTGTTCAAGCTCAACCCACGATCATTCATAGTGATAAAAATAGTGTGAGCTTCTTGTTCTGACGGGGTTACAATTTCAAGTAATAAAATCTTGTGCATTACCCAACATGCAAAATAAGGTAATGCTTCGAGAGTGATTTCATCCCTGAATAAGTCAATAATGTCAAGATATCTATCAAGAAGAGTTTGAGAACTTTCGTCAGTGGGTTGGAAGTTTGTCTCTCCTTTGTACAGATGACCCATACACGCTTTGCGTTCCGGAACATTAATATTAAACGTTTTCTTTGCGCCGAAGGGGCTGGATAAAATCATATTGGGGAGCATACTATCAAGTTCGTGATTACCTTGATCGTGAAGCATTTTATTAATATACATCAACAACAAGGTTAGAGAAGTTAAACGCTGTTGACCGTCCACAATTTCTTTTGTGGAATCGTCGCCGGTGCGAATAATGCTTCCCATAAAGTAGTAGCCATATTGAGCCACTTCATCTGTATCTTCGTGCTTAAATTTACTATTTTCATAGTACATCAAAAAGCAGTCGGTTATATCGTTAATAAGCTGCTCAATTTGCTTTCTACCCCAACGATACTCTCTTTGGTAGACGTTGATAGTAAAGGTCTTACTATTTAGTATTTCATATAACGTTTCCGTTTTGTTGATTCTATCCATAATAAAATTCCTTTCGAATTTAATTATCTTTTATATGATGACAAATTTTGCACTCATAATGCCAACGAGGTGTGGCTTGAGGAAAAGATGCTTGTGGGATAATAAGATTTGTTTCAAACTAAAACTTCCCACTTGCCGTAGCGTTTGCCGCTTTCACGGCGGATATAGTTTTTATCCTGTAGCGATTTCATAATTCGCTTGATTGTTGCGATTGATTTTCCGGTGGCTTCTACGAGCTCTTGCTGCTTAATTGTCGGATTCTTTGCAACAAATTCTAAAACCGCAAGTTCTTCTAAGGTACAGTCTAAAGTATCAAATTGATACTTTGAAACTTTGGAATTGATACTTTTGGATTCATTTTCATCCACAAAATCAACGTGCATTGTGCGGTTCTTCAACTCGTGGTTTGTGCCGAGCAGAAGATTTGCAAAAAACAATTCCAAAAACTTTGTTGTGGAATGAATGCCTTTTTGCAAATCGTTATAGTTTGCTCGAACCAATGCATTACGGAAATACCAAGAGTTTTCACGGAACGCATCGTTATTTTCACGGAAACCAAAGGTTTTCATATACTTAATCATAAACACGGCAGTAGCTCTCGTGTTGCCCTCGCCGAAAGGGTGAATCTGCCAAATATCCGATGCAAATTTTGCAAGATGCTTCACCGATGCTTCAACCGACAATCCCTCATAGGAAAATTGTTTTTCGGTGGCAAAATCATAATCCAAAGTCTCTTTTATGCTGTTAAAATCAGCGTAGATAACCGTTTCACCGTTCAGAATCCATTCCTTTTTGGAAATGTTATATTGACGGATTTGTCCGGCGTGGTTAAATACGCCCTCGAACAATCTGCGGTGAATGGTAATCCACTCGGCAGGAGAGAACTGAAACGCTTTCTCGCCCAAAAGCTTTGTAATTCTTGCAGAAACGATATCGGCTTCTTTGGTGCTATCCTCAAGCTCGGAACGGTTTGTTCTCTGCTCGTAATAGCTGTAAATACGCTTCTGAGCCTCGTCGATGGTGATTTTACCCTCGATGTGGTCCTTTGCCGTATCCAACAAATATTCCGACGTATTGAGTCCGTCAACCGCCTGTAAGCCGATAGCCGTTTGCCAAGCTTCGCTTTTTTCGGCTCTGTCGGGTTCGCCCTGCTTTATATATTCTTCCAGTTCAAATTGCCAATTCTTATTGGGCATATTTGCACCTCATTTCGTTATCATAATTCTTCCGTCTTGAAGGTAGTATAACCTTCGTAGTAGTAGCTGTGGTCGATGCCTTTCATATAGACCTCACGGCTATTGATGTCATCGGTCAAAGCGTTTTTGAGGATATGTTTGATTTCAATATCTTTAATCGGACTACGCTCCATAGCAAGAAGATAGTCCTCTTTATCTACACGGCTCCAATCAACAACCTTGCCGAGCTCTTTTTTGAAAATCAGATCAAGCCAAATGCGAGTGCTGCGCCCGTTTCCTTCTCTGAAAGGGTGGGCGATATTCATTTCTACATATTTTTCTACAATCTCATCAAAAGTGGACTGCGGCATTTTATCAATATTTTCGAGTGCCGCCTCCAAATACATAAGCGGTGCAAAGCGGAAGTTGCCTTTTGCAAGATTGACCGTTCTAACTTTGCCTGCAAAATCGTAAATCTCATCAAAAAGGTATTTATGAATGGCTTTCAGGGAAGAAAAAGTCCCTGCCTCTAATGTATCAAGTATGCCGTTTTCAAAAAGCTCCAATGCTTTTTTCTTGCTGATGCGTTCTTCCGCCTCAGCAAGTTCGGGCGAAGATGTAATCCCTAATTTATTTTCAAGCGCCATAACGCACCTCCAAAATCAACTTATTTATCAGCTGCAACGCCAGATTTCATCCAAGCATCCACTTCGCTGATTTTGAATTTCCACAGTCTGCCTATCTTTGCGGCGGGCATATTGCGACGTTCAATCCAGTCAAGAACGGTATCACGGCTAACGCCTAAATATTCCATTATTTCTTTCATCGAGTACCAGCGTTCAAGGTTGTTATCCATAATGAAATCCTCCGATTACACAAAAATACAATTATACAGTATATATTATACCGCTATTGCGATCAAAAATCAAGGTTTAATATGGGCTTATTCAGAGTTTTATAGGAAATCTCATAATTGGATTTTGTGTATTTACAAGAATAAGGCAGAGAGCAACAACTCTCTGCCTTATTTTAATGCCCCCTGCTTCTTACAAAAGACGGAACGAAGCGAGGATGGTTTATTCGATTGTAATCTTTGTTGTACTCTGCAAAAAGAGATTTGAGCTGAACGATATGCACATTGTCATAAATTTGGTTCAGTTTCCAAAACTTATCCGGCACACGGTTGACGGTGCATAGGAAATACTCGTTTTGGTAGAACGGATGGTCTGCTGTTGAGGCTTTTTCAATCTTATTCCAAAGCGTAATATCCAACCCATTACTGAAAATCGTATCGAAATAAGCATAGGTATTTCTTTTTCCTTTATAGGCAAAGTCAAAGGTTATATCTCCAAGTTTTACAGCTCGGTTTGCTTCGTTTTCTGTGTTAATATACTCGATTGAAATAGAATTGATGTTATTCTTCAGCCAGTAATAACACATATCCTTGTAGAAATTAGAAAGCACAACATCGTTAAAATACTGCGTGAATTTACTATAAACCTCTTCACAGAAACTGCCGTCGCCATTTGGTACAGCGGTGAGAAGTGTTTTGTACCACAGGGTTAAATAGCTATTTGCCGGGTAGTATTTCGTATGCCCGTTTTTGACGTGAACTTTACGAACCAATCCATACTCACACAAGGCTTTTATGTATTTGTCACATTTGTTTTTCGGGTAACAAGAAAACCTTGCAAGCTCGCTGATTCTGTTTTGACCGTTTGCCATACCATAAAGCAGAGTGTTATAGCTTTCAGGCGTGCGAAAACTTCCACGCATCCACTCGACTACCAGCCGGTAAAACAAAGAATTTGTATTCAGCATTGCCTTCAAATTTTCTTCAAAGCTTAGCTCTGTACTGTAAAGAGACAAGAGAGCTGGAATACCCGAAGTAAGGCAGAAAATGCTTACGGCATCTTTATCGCTTACAGATAATAGTTCAGAGATTTCCTGCGTGGAAAGAGACTCAGCAATAAGTTCCTGATATGGAACACCGATATTATCCCACGGTCTGCCCATTAAAATAATTGCTGTATCAGGATTGTTTTCTAAAAATAAGGTCAGTTCCAAATAGAATTCATCTTTATCATTTCGCTCGCCTACACTGTCAAAAAAGACAGTGGGGCGTTTT
>USCU01000025.1 GCA_900553335.1 uncultured Ruminococcus sp.
GTATAAACACAGGCAGTATTGCAAAGTATATCGGACACAATAAGTCCAAGGTCGTTTTTGTTTTTGTCACTGTTAAGACCGCAGTTTATGCCGTTCGCTTTAAAGCCTTTTGCGGCACAAACCCCGCCCCGGGTAAATTTATCACTGCCTTTTAGCTTCATATTATTGTCCTTTCATCTAATATTTTTAAATTTCATTATTACAATCTCATGTTTGATATTAAACTCTTTTCCGAAATCATTTTCAATCATTTTCAAATGCTTTTTGCTGAAAGCCTCAACCTCTTTTGGTGAAAGAGTTGCACCAACACCTCGGCTTGCTTTCATACGTCCGTTCCAGCTTTGGCTTGTAAACGGGACATCCGCATCAAAAGCATGGAATGTGGTCATTCTGAAATTTCCCTCCACCCACTTCGGAACTGTAACCTCCGTTCTGTGATCATAACCGTTCCAGCTTGGGTTAAATTCATGTACTATATCAAACGACTTTTTTACAATTTCATTTTCCTCAGGAAGCCATGACATAAAAGCAACAATTAACTCTCCGTCCGGCTTTAAAACCCTCTTTATTTCCGGAATGACTTTAGACTTGTCAAGATAACTCCAGCATTGAACAGCTATGACAGTATCAAAACTATCGTTGTCAAAGTCAAGCTTCTCTGCGCTGCAAACCTTGTATGAAATATCCATATTGCTTGATTTTGATAACTCTTTTGCCATTGCGATCTGACCGTCCGCAATGTCTATACCGTAAAAATCTCCTTCATAGCCACAGGCGTACATATTTCTGGGAATAACGCCTGTTCCCGTTCCTATATCAAGAATTTTCTGACCTTTTTTACCGACACCGAAGCAGTTTAGCATCTGATACATTTCTTTAGGATAAATATCACGGTACTTTGCGTAATCAGAGGACGCCATGCTCCAGTCAAAATTATTTCCGTTGTCAATGCTTTTAAGCTTCATATAATTATCACCACTTTAAATCATCGTTTAAATTCTTTTCTTATAACAAGCTCGACCTGTGCGCCGATAATCTTTTCCCCCTCAAAATCCATCCTTATTACAAACGGCATAAAATCAACTATTCTCATAAAGCACTCAAAATCATACTGCGGATAATAGTAATTAAGTATTGTACTAAGCGCTGTCCCGTGAGTTGCTATAACTACATTTTTGTCCTTATAAGATGACAAAACCTTTTTCAAGGCTCTGACGTTTCTTAACTGAACCTCATTTAAGCTTTCTCCATCTTTAATATGATAGTTAAAATCAGCCCATTGATTTTTTATGTATTCCAAGAAATTATCACCGTGCCAGCCGCCTGCGTTTCTTTCTCGGAAATCATCATCTGTATAAATTTCTTTTCCAAGCGTTTTAGCAAGATCGCCTATCGTGTTCATGCTTCGTTTATATGGGCTTGAGATAATAACATCAACATTCTTATTTTTCAGTACTCTTGTTACCTCAAGCGAATCTCTTAAACCCTCTTTGGTAAGCGGACGTGTTCTGTCATCATGAACACTCCTGTCAGGCTCTGCATGACGAACAAAATATATTCTTGTCATTATTAACTCCCCTAAACTGTTAATTCCAATTATCAGCAGCTTATTGCACTATCAAAAAATTCCTCTATCTTTTCAAACATTACTTCATTATGCTCGTTAGCCTTAGCTTTATCGACGTTTGAGAAAAACTCCTCATTCACTTCATCGGGAATATTTTCACCATATTCATCACAAAGCTCATCGTATTTGTCCTCAAGTTCATCGCGATGCTTTTGTGCTTCTTTTGAATAAAAAATTGAATTATGACCGTTGATTTCCTTATCTGTGACCGTGTAATACTCTACGTTTGGATTTGTTATCTTATCTTTCTTTGAGATAATGCTTGCGCCGTCATAATTTATAACATCATCGCCTGTTCCGTGAATAATAAGCGTAGGAACATCTGACTTGTTGATTCCCTCAACAGCCGAAAGGTCCGAATACTTTCCGAAAATAATTTTATTGTTAAGCCATATAAACGGATATTCAGCATACACAAATGCGCCTAATGACCTCTCGCCCCACTCTGTTATCATTTCAACAGGCTCGCTGTAGCCTGAAATACTCGCCGCCGCTGCAATATCGTGATCAAAATTCTGTACGGCGCAAACGGCATATCCGCCCCAGCTATGCCCCAAAAGTACCTTTTTCAGCTTCGAAAGCTCGCTGTCATTTTCGATATATGTAAGCGCTGCGTCAAGATCAAGCGCCGACTGAGAAAGTCCCATGGTTCCGTCTCCCTCGCTCTCGCAGGAACCTGTACAGTCATAAGCAAAAACCATATATCCATTGTCTACAAATCTGACAATTTCAGCAATGTAACCCTCATGTCCGCCGCCAATTCCATGCGAAATAACCAAAAGAGCTTTATCGTTGTCAGCACCGTAAATATAACCTTTTAGCAAATTTTCACCTGAATAAAGCTCCACAGACGTTCTCTGATAAGCTTCTTTAATGTCATTATATCTGTAGGACACAGAGTAGCTATCCATTTCTCCTCTGCCGAAACTGTCATTAAACATAAGCTTCACCATTATCATTGAAGCTGTGCAGAATAAGACTATCAATGCCACAAGCGATATTATTAATATCTTTTTGATCTTTTTACTTTTAGTCTTTTCCATATTGATTCTCCTTATCTGTTAATTGCGAATTATTTATGACAATTTTCATTACAATTCTGATGTCCGGTCAGAAATATAGTAGCCTTTTTCTGCCGTTCTGCTTATTTTCTCTTGCAAAGGGCAAACCTATGGAAAAGGGGGACACTAACAAAACTCTATAAAAGTAAAGATTTTCCCCAGAGTTTTAAAAAAATTCGTTTCCACTTGGTTTTCCCTCTGCTTTGCGGTCAGAAATATAGTCGTCTTTCTCCGCTGTTCGCTGTCGAAATTCTCCTTATTTCTTCCCTTCGCAAGCTCACGGCTTCCGCCACTGGCGGCGGTCGCCTGCTCAGCTCTTTCCAACACCCATTTTCCCCTTTTCTTTACTTTTACACTTTGATAATTAGGGAAAATTTTGATTTTTGGGAAAGTACTGATAAAAAGAAAAAGTCGCTGACCTACTTGATAGCAAGTTTGTGAGTTCTAATATTACCTGCTTTCATGATACGCCCTGTTAATCAGAGATTGTCTTTTGCACATAATGACTTTTATTCTTAATTATATTATCAATTAATTTAATTACGAATTACGCATTAAGCATTCCGAATTATTCAAGTCCTGTTCTTTCATCAATTCCAAGCATGATATTCATGCACTGAACTGCCGCGCCGCTCGCACCCTTTCCCAAGTTGTCAAGCCGTGAGCAAAGTAAAACCTGTTCGTCATTTCCCAAAACAAAAATCTGCATATTATTTGTTCCTGCCAATGTATTTGCCGCAAGAAATCCGTCGGGCAGGGTTTCTTCACCGCCTGCTTCCATAACTTTCACAAAGTGCTGACCTTCGTAATGCTTTTTAAACACATTGTATATATCATTCATAGTTGGCTTGTTTGGAAGCGTTCTTGTCTGAATCGGAACAGATACTACCATTCCGGCAAAATAATCGTCAACTATAGGATTAAACATAGGTGGAAATCTAAGTCCGCAGATCTTCTGCATCTCAGGCAGGTGCTTATGGTGCTGAGAAAGCGCATACTGCCTTGGTGAATTACATTCTAAAGGCTTGTTATCGCCCTCAATAACAGCAATCATTTTCTTGCCGCCGCCCGAATATCCAGAAACTGCGTGAGCTGAAACAGGATAATCCTTTGGCAGGATCCCCGATTCTATCAATGGATAAACAAGTGACACAAATCCGCTTGCATAACATCCGGGAACTGCAACTCTGTTTGAATTTTTGATTTTCTCCCTGTGTTCTAAAGACAACTCCGGAAATCCATAAGCCCAATCCGGATTTGTTCTGTGTGCGGTTGAAGCGTCAATTATTCTAGTGTGATTATTATTTTTGTCAATCAGCGAAACCGCTTCCCTTGCCGCTGCATCAGGCAAACACAGGAAAGTTATATCGGACGAGTTTATCATCTTTGCTCGCTCGCTCAGATCTTTTCGCTTATCCTCGTCGATAAGCAGAATTTCCAGGTCATCACGGTTTTTAAAACGCTCAAATATTTTAAGACCTGTTGTTCCTTCTTTTCCGTCAATAAAAATTTTAGTTTTCATATCTTTAACCTTTCGGATTGTTGTTTATCAGATTTAATACTTCGTCGAGTGTCGGAGGATTTATAGGAATCGGAAATTTTGTGATAGCTGCTGCCGAAACTGCACAAGCAAACCTCACTATTTCATCATCACTCATTCCCTTGTCAAGCGCATATATTGTTCCTGCTTTAAAACAGTCTCCTGCGCCTAAAGTCGAAACGGCATTTACGCTAAACGGTTTAAAGCTCTTTATCTCCTGATTTTTTCTTCCATACAGAACTTCATCGCTTCCCCTTGTAAAAATGACAAGACCGTCTGTGTTGTCTGTATATTTTCTGTGAAGCTCTTCAAAAGAAACATCAGGATATGTTCCTTTGAGATACTGATGCGAAACCGCATTTATCTCGCAGTATCTATTCATCTCGCTGTCATGCGGGCAGTCGATCGTTGCATACGGCTTTGAGTATTTTCCGGCAAGCCTTGCAACCTCGCTTCCGAAAAACGGATCAGCACCTATTACATTTGCACTTTTAACGCTTTGCTCGCTCGGCGGCTCATAAAAAGGCGTTTGTCTTGAAAAAACATTCTCCCATTCGCCAAAGCAGGTTCTTGTATCTCCGCTTATAAAGACATAATCTACAACACCGTCGTAATCCTCATAAACAAGCTCGGTCGTGTCAACTCCCTCAAGACCTTTTAAAATAACATTCTTGTTCTCGTTGCCCAAATGCGTTCCGCCGACTTTAACATCAGCACCCAAGCTTTTAAGCACAGCGGCAGAAGTTCCCGTTTCGCCACCCAAGAGGTGATACTTTTTGTCAATGATGCCTGTTCCGTCAATTTTAGGAAATCCGTACTTCAGCATAAAGCTGTATGTTGACATTATCATTCCGTAAAGATAAATCATTAATTTCTCCTGTGATTAAAATTACTTTAAAGCATTTCTTACACACTCAATCTGCGCCTTAACGCTTTCGGGAGCAGGTCCTCCCTGCGATTTTCTTTCATTTACGCAAGTATCAAGCGAAATCGCTTCATACACATCATTGCTGAACACATCGCTCAGTTTTTTATACTCATCTATCGGAAGTGTTTCTAAGGTAACTCCAAGCTCTATGCATCTTGCAACAAGCGTTCCTGTGATCTTATACGCATCTCTAAACGGCATACCTTTTTTAACAAGATAATCAGCACAGTCGGTAGCGTTTATGAATCCCTTAGCGGCTGCCGCTCTCATGTTGTCCTTTAAAACTGTCATAGTTTTAAGCATCGGAATGAATGTGTTTATGCAAAGTTTAACAGTATCAACTGCGTCAAAGATCGCTTCCTTGTCCTCCTGCATATCCTTGTTGTATGCAAGCGGAAGGTTTTTCATCATAGAAAGCAAAGTATTCAAATCTCCGTAAACTCTGGCAGTCTTTCCTCTTATAAGCTCAGTAACGTCAGGATTTTTCTTCTGCGGCATAATGCTTGAGCCTGTAGAATATGCATCGTCAAGCTCCACAAACTTAAACTCCCATGAACACCACATGATTATCTCTTCCGAAAAGCGTGACAAGTGCATCATAAGTATTGATATTGCACTTGCAAGCTCAATGCAGAAATCCCTGTCGGAAACTCCGTCAAGCGAATTTTGGCAAACTTCCGAGAATCCCAAAAGCTCGGCAACACGCTCACGGTTTATAGGATAAGTTGTTCCGGCTAAAGCGCCCGAACCAAGCGGCATTCTGTCCGTTCTTTTGTACACATCACCGAGTCTTTCGTAATCCCGAAGAAGCATATTTGCATACGCCATAAGATGATGTGCAAAAGTTATCGGCTGCGCTCTTTGAAGATGAGTATACCCAGGCATTACGGTACTCAGATTCTTTTCGGCAATTTCGGTTACAGCTTCTATAAGCTCTTTTACAAGCGATTTGATTTCCGTTATCTCATCTCGAAGATACATTCTTATATCAAGCGCAACCTGATCGTTTCGGCTTCTTGCGGTATGAAGTCTTTTTCCTGCGTCGCCTATTCGTTTTGTAAGCTCTGCCTCGACAAACATATGTATGTCCTCAGCGTTCGGATCAAACTCCAAAGCTCCGCTGTCTATATCGGCTAAAATCCCGTTTAGCCCGTCTATTATCTTTTTACTTTCATTTATATCAATTATGCCGCACTCGCCGAGCATTGTTGCGTGAGCTATCGAACCCTTTATATCATGTCTGTACATTCTTGCGTCAAACTTAATTGACGAATTAAAATCGTTTACACGGCTGTCTATCTCTTTTGAAAATCTTCCTGCCCACATCGGCATAATAAATCTCTCCTTTATGTTACGTTTAAATGTTTTTTAATTTTATATTTCAGAAGTAAATGATAATCTACCCTTCATGAAGAGCATCATAAAATGAGTAATCAACAAGACCGCTGATTTTCTCCAATTCTCCCTCTGCCAACTCTTTAACCATTAAACAATCAGGGTGCGGCAGCTTAATGTTAGGTCCTGCCTTTATCCCAAATTTATAGCTTGGTTGGAATCCACGAGGCTTATAATTTTGCGGATTGCCTTCGACAAGTATTGCCTTAAATCCAAGCTCTTTTGCCCTTGCAAAACCATACTCCAAAAGTTCCTTTGATATGTGTTTTCTTTGCAGTTCGGTTTTCACTGCCACAGGAGTTAGCAGCAGCAAATCATCCTCGTACTTTCCCTCAAGATGAAATCTTGAAAACATTGCATATCCGATAACTGCATCGTTTTCATCTGCCATGATCAATTCAAGTTCGGAAATATAATATTTTTTTACTCTTATTTCTTCTACTAACCTACGGACGACCTTTCCCTCTTCTTTACTGTCCCATTCGGCAAAGACATCCTCCACTAAATCTAATGATGGGATAAGATATTTATCTTCCATTGATTTTATTATCCGTTCCATATATACCTCGCCACAAATTCCGATTCATCTTACCAACGGCACTCGTCGAAACCATTAAAATATCTTTTTAAAGTTTTTATGTTCTTTTGCACATTCATATCCGCAGGCTTTATAAAATTTATGCGCTTCGGTTCTGTATGTACTTGATTCAACTCTTATACCAACTGCACCTTTAGTCTTTCCCCAGTTCTCTGCCGCTGAAAGCAGCTTCTTGCCGAGTCCTTGCCCCTGAAACTTTTCGTCAACAGCGAGCGCCATGATATTTACATAGGTTTCAGCATAAGGTGTGTCATAAATCTGTGCTTCAATGTATCCCACGGCTCTGTTTTCATCGTCTTTAACAGATAAAAGCAAAGTTTTCTCGTCCTTTGTGATTTGCTTTATCTGTACAGCTGTTTTATCAGCCGAAAAATCATAGCCAAGGGAATTTTTATTTATTTCGCAGATGTTCCCTGCGTCCTCAGGCACAGTTTTTCTGATAAGAAAGCCTGACATATGTCCTCCTTAAAAAGTCTATAAGGGCAGACATAAAAATGCTGCCCTGATAGTTACGATTTTAATTGATAATTGACAGTTGATAATGGACAATTATAATTTAAGGTTGCACTTAGTTGTCCTTGTAATAGAAATCAGAATTTTAATTATCTCTGTACAATCCTTATACATACTTTCAAATTGAGATGATGTTATATCTGTCTCTTATACACATCTGACGCTGCCGACGATATAATCAGTTTCTTTTAAAAGCCTTAGCCAATAGTCCGTTTCATATGCTTCCTTCAGTGAAATATTAATTTTTGAAAGAAAGTCTTTTTTGCTTTGAGCTTGCTGAGCCTCAACAATGTTAGCTCCTATACTCGTTCCACTCTTGAGAATTTGATTGGATAAAGTATATTCTTTCTTTTCAGAATGCAGATAGTTACATAGTCGCACTATTCTAACCGAAAAATGAAAGCTCTTGTTTTCGATTACATTGTCCATTTTCCATTATCCATTGTCAATTACATTTATTTTTCTTTTCTCTTAGCGTCAAGCTTTGCCTTAACCTTGATAGGAAGTCCGAACAAATTGATAAAGCCTGCGGAATCCTTCTGATCGTAAACATGATCCTCGTCAAAGGTTGCAACCTCTTCATCGTAAAGAGTGTACGGAGATGTAACTCCTGCGTTGATGATATTGCCCTTATAAAGCTTAAGCTTTACATCGCCCGTAACTGTCTTTTGAGTTTCAGTAACAAAAGCCGAAAGAGCTTCACGAAGAGGTGTATACCACTGTCCGTTGTAAACGATGTCAGCAAACTTGATTCCTATGTACTGCTTCATTCTTGCAGTTTCCTTGTCAATTGTAATAGTTTCCAAAACCTCGTGAGCGTGGTACAAAATTGCACCGCCCGGAGTTTCATAAACACCTCTTGACTTCATTCCCACCAAACGGTTTTCAACGAGGTCAGCAAGTCCGATACCGTTTTCACCGCCGAGCTTATTTAAAGTCTTGACAATTCCTACTCCGTCCATCTCTACGCCGTCGATAGCTGTAGGAACACCCTTTTCAAAATGAATTGTAACATAAGTCGGCTTGTCAGGAGCCTGAAGCGGAGAAACTCCCATTTCAAGGAATCCCTCTTTCTCATACTGAGGCTCGTTTGCAGGGTCTTCAAGATCGAGTCCCTCATGAGAAAGATGCCATAGGTTTTTATCTTTTGAATAGTTTGTTTCTCTGTTTATTTTTAGAGGAATATTGTGTGCTTCAGCATAGTCGATCTCTTCGTCACGGGATTTAATATCCCAGATTCTCCAAGGAGCAATGATCTGCATATCAGGTGCGTATGCCTTTATAGCAAGCTCAAATCTAACCTGATCGTTTCCCTTACCCGTGCATCCGTGACATATGGCATCTGCGCCCTCAGCCAAAGCAATCTCAGCAATTCTCTTTGCAATAATAGGTCTTGCAAAAGAAGTTCCGAGCATATACCTGTTCTCGTAAACAGCTCCTGCCTGTACTGTAGGGAAAACATAGTCCTCAATAAATTCTTTGTTCAAATCTTCAATATAGAGCTTTGACGCACCTGTCTTTATTGCCTTTTCCTCAAGACCGTCAAGCTCAGTTCCCTGTCCTACATCTCCCGATACTGCTATGACCTCACAGTTATTGTAATTCTCCTTAAGCCAAGGAATGATTATAGATGTATCAAGTCCTCCTGAATATGCAAGTACTACCTTTTTAATTTCTTTAGCCATTTTTATAACTCCTTTTGAATTTAATTTTTATTTTAGTGTAATTATACACCCATTTTTTTACTTGTCAAGCATTTATTCAGAGAAATTCATGAAAAAGTTTGGTTTTTGCGTGAATTAGTGAATATTCAATGCATATATCCAATGTTTTATGAATATTTATTCATTTTCTGCGTTTTTTGCTTTTGTTTAGCCGTGAAGTATCAATTCCTGCTTCAGACAGCTCGGCCTTAAACTGTGCGTCAAGCCTTGCTCTTGAAGTACGGACATAAATATCCAAAACAACGGCAGCAATACCGCATACTGCAGCCATAATCAAAAACCAAGTTCCGTTTTGGGCCGCAGCAGATAATATGGCAAGCACGATTGCAGCTAAATAAAGCGCAAAGTAAATGACCATCAATACTGTCAGCAGTCTTACTTTTTGGATTGGATTCTCATAAGTCTTCATTTATTTCTCCTAATTCAAGTATGCCTCAAGCCTGTAAATATTAAGTCCCTCTTTTGTAAAACGCTCCTCGTATTCAGTCATAATATTATCCTCAAATCCTGAGGAATGAAGATCAAAGGTAACATTTTTAAGAGCAAATCCCGACTGGGTGAGCTGTTCAATCGAAAACTCAAAGAAATGAGTATTGTCGGTTTTCTGATGGATCTCGGCTGTATCGTTCATAATATTTTTGTAAATCTCAAGAAAGTTTTTGTGTGTCAGCCTGTGTGATGCGTATCTTTTTTTAGGAAACGGACATGAAAAATTG
>USCU01000026.1 GCA_900553335.1 uncultured Ruminococcus sp.
TTGAGCTTTTCTTCACTCACTTTGTTATGAGCAGAAAGCTAAATCTTTCTTAAGCGTTTCACACATACCCTATCCATATAAAAAATCAAATCCCGAACTTGTTCTTAAGTCGGGATTTGATTTTTTTATATTAAATTTTAAGGTTCTGTATTAATGCCGAATTAAATTGTCCATTATAGTTGTCGCCTTTCTCGGCTGTTCGCCATCGAAATTCTCTTTGTTTCTTCCCTCGCAAGCTCCCTGACCTGCCACCGGCGGCGGTCGCCTGCTCAGCAGATTTGGCACAAAATTTGTGCTGATGTTCAAGTTTGCTCCTGACGTAACTGTGCAGGAATGAGTTTTAATATCGCAAAATCTCCAACGTCAGATCAATTACGCATTACGCATTATGCATTACGAATTATCTTTTAGTGGATTATCTATCTCATCTACTTGATTTATATCGGTAATTTCGATTTTGTAAGAATGATTGCTTTCTTCTCCGTCAATTTCAACGACCGATATTTCTTCAAAATACAAAAGCTTTCCGTCCGAGTCAAAGTGATAGACGGCTGAAAATTCCTTTACTCCTGCATCGCTATCAAAGCTGTTCGGATCATACACATAGGTATAGACCGTTTCGCCGTTTTCTTCGCTTTTAGCTGTTCCTTCGATCGCTCCCCTGTCAAACGGAAGATACGCTCCGCTTGCCTGCGGATGCTTTGAATCTCTCGTATATGCCTCAAACTCATCGTCTCCACGCTGAGAGAAAGAAAATTCACCGTTTTGCTCGGTAAAACATTCAAAGCCGTTGTTATATTGAATATAGCTTTCCTCTTCGTAACTGCCCGTGTATAAATAGGTAAGACTGTCCTTTTCATCGTATTTAAAAACAAAAATCTGCTCAACCTCATCGGTATCCTCGTTTGTTATCACAACCGTTGCAGAGTCATATGACTCATACGTTTCTCTCGCTGCTTCAACAAGCTCCTCTCCGTCCAAAGGCTCTCCGTCAAAAATGCAAGCCGTAAACAGTAGAGATAAAGTCATTACACATAGACTGCAAAGTATTACTTTAAATCTTTTCATCATTAGCTCCTACAAAAAAATCTGAACAAATTAAAGAGAGCTTTAAAAAGCTCTCTTTGTATCTCCTTATCGCCTTCTTGCGCCGCCTCTTCGTTTGTTGTCAGTGGTGCGCTTAAGATCGCTCATTCTCTCTTCGCTTGACGCTTTAAACTTACTGAGCATATCCTCAAAGCTTGCATCTCCGCTTGGCTTTGCAACATACCCATCGCTGTAATAAACAGGCTCAGGTTCTTTTTTAGCTTTTACAGGCGGTTTTTTAGGTGCAAAACCTTTCTGCCCTGATGACTCCTTATCCTTTGAAAAACCGCCGCCTCGCTTATCACTTCTCGGTCTTTCCTCGGTACGCTTAATAGACATTCCGATTTTTCCTGATTCATCAATTTTAATTACCTTGACCTTAACTGCCTGTCCTTTGCTGAGAACCTCATTTATGTCGTTTACAAATGTATTCGATACCTCAGAAATATGTACCATTCCGGTTATATTCCCCTCAACCTCTACAAATGCTCCGAACTTAGTTATTCCGGTAACCTTACCCTCATATATTTTTCCTACTTCGACCTGCATACAGCTTCCTAAATACCTTCCTTGAATTAAATTTTTTAAACGCTATTTGCCGTTTTCAGACGACGCTGCGCTTTCTTTTATATAAAATCGCTTTTCGTTAGGATATGCGTAGCCAAGCTTTTCTATAGCTATCATTTCCATATAAGCGTTTTCATCTTCTCCTCCGAGAATACGCTCGTATTCATCTTTTTCCTGGTTTGCCGCAGTAATCTTCTGCTTTAAATCCTCAAGTACAGCTTCCTGCTCGTTCATTTCGGCTTCTGTTGAAATAATAAGAATAACAGCGTAAATCATAAATACGATCAATGCAATTGCTCCTATTCGGGAAGCAATAGTTACTTTCTTATTTTTTCTTTTTCTTAAAATTTCTGCAGCATTTTTTGCAACCGACATTTCCTCTTTACGCTCCTTTCATCATTAATTAAACAAAACCGCTCAAACTAAAAATCAACTCTCATTAATAATATATTATAACTGTAAAAGACTAAACTTTCAAGACTTTTTTTGCACTTTTCTCAGATTTTTTTCTTATTCTGCGCCTTTTTTTCAGAAGTTTTCGTATTGGTGCAGCAATTCTCGAAAAAATTGGTATGAAAATGCGCCGCAGAATCAAATTATAAACTTTTTTCAAAAAGGCTACTATCACTTCTCTCGTTTTTGTTACAAACCGTTTAACAAGCTCGCCGACAGTAAAAATATAAAGAGAAAATCCCAAAACGCTTCCCATAAGCAAAAATGCACGAAGCTGACCTCTTGCGTAGGTCATTGAAAATATGAAAAACCAGAATCCGCAAAAAAGCATAAAAAGTATATCCTCAATAAAAACCACAAAGGCCTTATGAGGAAAAATTATTCTTATGACTCTGAGTACATCGAAAACCAGAGCAAATACTATTCCTATCACAACAGAAAAAATAAAAAGCCCAAGCTCTGTTTTCGGCTCAAACATATATGGCGGAATCATCTCAAAAGCCTCTTGATCGCTCCCGGCTTTTTGGTAAACTTTCGGTTTGTATAGGACATCGTCTTTATTTCTCCGACTACCTCTGCATCACCCGTGTCAACATTAATTGCATTGACGTGCAGCATCTTACCCTTTATAACAAGCTCTCCGAGAGTCGTAAAAAGCACAACCGATTCCTCATTAAAGCTGTCTATATCGGTAACTCCCGAAATAGTAAGTCTTTCCCTGTTTTCAAGCGTTAAGTTTGACGGCTTTGACGGCTTTTGATTTGTCATAAAAATTCCTCCTTGCTGTAAAATACTCTTACTTTCATTAATACTAAAAATCAGACGGAATTATTCCTTTGCAATCAGTTAAATTATCTAATTCTGACATTAAATAAAGCTGTTGCAATTTCGAGGTTCTTTATGCTATACTATAAACACCAAATAATACTAAAGGAGGAAGTTATGAAAGCAAAAAAATTATTATCAATCGCTGCGGCTGCGGTAATTGCTTTAGGCTGTCTTTCGGGATGCTCCGACAAAAACGATCCCGATTCTTCCGACACCCTAAAGCAGGATAATCTTTACAACAGTGAAAAAGTTACGGACACAGGCTTTGAATGGTCAAACGCTGCTATTATGGGCGGCGGATTCATTCCGGGAATGGTTTATAACGAAACCGAAGAAGGCCTTGTTTATGTAAAAACTGATATCGGCGGAGCTTACCGAAAGAAAAAAGGAGAGGACAAGTGGACCTGTATAACCGACAGCTTCGGAGGCTTGGACGACAACTCAAACGACTGGAATTACAACTGCATCGAGAGTATTGCTACCGATCCCGTCGAACCGTCGAGAGTTTATATGTCATGCGGAACGTCATACGGAGGAAACGGGTGTATCATGTACTCTTATGATTACGGCAATCATTGGACTAAAGTTGACTTTAATTTCTCAATGGGCGGAAACGATTGGGGAAGAAACTGCGGCGAACGTCTTATGATTGACCCTAACGACAACAGCAGAATATACTACGGCTCTCATTCAGACGGAATGTTTATTTCAAACGACTACGGAAAAACTTGGGAAACGCTTGAATCGTTCCCGTCAAAGGGAAGCTATCACGAGGAATCATACTCGTATGGAATCATGTGGATAACCTGTGATAAGACAAGCTCAGAAAAAGGCGAAGCTACAAAACGTATTTTCTGCGGTGTTGCCGAGCGAGAGGGCGAAAAAATATACTACAGTGAGGATGCAGGAAAGTCTTGGAAAAAACTTCAAAACACAGTTACTGACACAGATGAACATTTTACATTCTACCCGATTCAGGGAAAAGTTTCTGCTGACGGAAATCTTTATGTAACATACTCTATCAAGGTAACGCAGGAGCTTAATCCGAGCAGAGGAAAAGTGTGCAAATACAGCATTGCTGACAAAACATGGAGTGACATAACTCCGTTTACAGGCGATTCAGGACACGGCTACTGCGGACTTGCACTTTACAAGGACGAGATGGTTGCAGTAACAACAATATGCCACTGGGCAGGCGAGGATAACATACTTGTCACAAAGGACAGCGGAGAAACATGGACGGGATTTTGGAATGTTGACGAAAACCTTAACGAAACAAAGGACTACAACCTGGACATTTCAAAAGCTCCTTGGCTTGACTGGCAGGGACAGGCGAAAATTGGCTGGTGGACGTCGGGCGTTGCTATAAATCCGTTTAATCCCGATGAGCTTATTTATGGAACAGGCGCTACTCTCTTCGGAACGGATAATCTCACAAAAATCGGTGAGGAAAAGATAAACATCAGCGTTGTTGCTGACGGAATTGAAGAAACAGCTATTTTCGATCTTTATTCTCCGAAGGACTGCGGCGAAAACACTCCGGAGCTTTATTCAACTCTCGGCGATCTTTACGGCTTCAGACACGACGATGTAACCAAAGCACCGATTGAGCATTGGGGTGTATACAGCTTTAAAGCAGACGACCTTGCAGTTGCGGGAAATAACCCGGACGTTGTTGTAAGAACAACAAAAGAAGCAGGTGCCGGCTCTATATGCTATTCTACCGATGGAACTAAGACATGGAAGTTCGCTAAAATGCCTGATGGGGTTGACGTTTCGGCCGGAGGAAACGCTACACTTTCTGCGGACGGAAAAACACTTCTTTATACCCCTGACAACGGTTCGATATACACATATGTTACAGATAACTGGGGCGAAAGCTGGAGCATCGTAGAGGGACTTGGTTCAAATCCAAGCATAGTTGCTGACGAAGTAAATCCGGATAAATTCTATGCTAATTCTTCAAGCTATATATATATGTCAACCGACAAGGGAAAGACTTTTGAAATTATAATATCAACGATGGTTACTAATATGAGCATTGAGGCAAACAAGGAAGTAGAAGGCGATCTTTGGGTTGCGCTTGCTTCGGGTCCGATCTATCACATCGAAAATGCAGGTCCTGACTCTGAAATGGTCATGGCGGAAGGAGATATTGATTACACCTATGCGGTTTCTATCGGCGCTCCCGAAAAAAAAGGCGAATACGGAGTATTATACATCTACGGCTCTGTAGACGGAAAAGGCAACGGTGTTTATCAATCAAAAGACAAGGGTAAAACATGGGTTAAGATGAACAACGAAAATGAGCGCTGGGGAAATGTAAACAAAAATACCCTTGAGGCTGATCCTAAGACTTATGGAAGAGTTTATCTCTCATCAAACGGCAGAGGAATTTTAATGAGCAACGTAAAAGAATAATTCGTAATTAATAATAAATCGAGCCACAGAGAATTTTTAAGTTTTTCTCTGTGGCTTTTGTTTTGAGATATATTAGTAACTGTCAATAGAAAATCCTCACAGAGATTTTTTCCCTGTGAGGATTTTGTGGAGATTAACTCTAAAGGGGGCGGTTATTTTTTTGTTCTTACGGAAATCATAATAAAGCTTCCACTTGTTATCTCTTTTCCGTTTACAGTTTTGTATGCTTTAACTGCAAACTTATAAGATGTTCCTGAGCTGAGCTTTAAAACTGTATAACTCCTACCAACCCAACGACCATAACCAAAGTTATCAGCAGACTTAAAATCTTTTTTCTCATAAAAACAACCTCCTATATTTTACATAGTACATCAAATCTGCTGTATAATAACAATACTACAACATCATTTATGCCGTTTGTAAATACCACATATGTGATGTATAATTATTACATAAGTTAAACAATCCAACGGCTTTTATGGAGGTTTATTGTGCACAACAATTTATATTTATACCCAAATTTAGTCAAGGTCAGAAAAAACCGAATGACTCAGTCTGAGCTTGCTAAAATGATAGGTATCTCCCAACAGGAAATAAGCAGATATGAAAAAGGAGAAGTAAAAGTACCAATAAACTATATAATAGATCTGGCAAACATCTGCAAGGTAAGCGTGGATTACATTCTCGGCAGAGAGAATATAAAAAAAGAAGAATACTTAGATCAAGACAATGTTTTATTTTTTTACAATCAACTGAATTATGAAAACAAAATAAGAGCAATTGAAAGAATAAAAACACTAATTGAATTACAAAAATAAAGACGGACCTATTGGGAAAGAAGGTTCGTCTTTATTTTTGTCTGACAGCAAAAAGACACAGAGAACTAAAATTCCTCTGTGTCTAAATTTTTATTAAAAATTCCTAATTAAAGCGCTCTTACTCTAATAACATCGTCAACAGCCTTAAGTGCTTCAACATCAACGCTTCCTGTAATATCGATCATTGAGTATGCATACTCTCCCTTTGATTTATGAACAAAGTTTTCAATATTAGCTCCGTCCTTACTGATAACAGCAGTTATCTTTGAAATAAACTCAGGAACATTTTTGTGCATAATACAGAGCATTACATCTCCTGTCTTGTTAAGCTCAACGTTCGGATAATTAACAGAGTTCACAATGTTTCCGTTTTCGATATAGTCTATAAGCTCGTTTGAAGCCATAACCGCACAATTGTCCTCCGACTCAGGGCTTGATGCACCGAGATGAGGAATTGCAACAACGCCGTCCACTCCGATTACCTCGTCGTTCGGGAAGTCGGTTACATATTTTGCGAGCTTTCCGCTCTCAAGAGCTGCTAAAAGAGATGGGGTGTCAACAAGCTCTCCTCTTGCAAAGTTCAAAAGTCTTGCGCCATCTTTCATTTTAGCGAAAACGTCTGCATTTACAGAACCTTTTGTTTCTGCATTAAACGGAAGGTGAAGCGAAATATAATCAGCATTTTTATAAACCTCGTCAACGTCCTTTACAACAGTAACCTGCGGCTTTAGCTGTAGTGCAGCGTTTACCGACAGGAACGGATCATATCCGATTACTTTCATGCCAAGAGATACAGCAACATTTGCAAGCTTTCCCCCAATTGCGCCGAGTCCTACAAGACCGAGAGTTTTTCCCATGATCTCAGGACCAACAAACTGGCTCTTTCCCTTTTCAACCATTTTTCCTACTTCAGCGCCGTTACCCTTAAGACCTTTAGCCCAGTCAATAGCCTCTGCTACCTTACGGGAAGAGATCAAAAGTCCAAGTACGGCAAGCTCTTTAACTGCGTTTGCATTTGCGCCCGGAGTATTAAAAACACATATTCCCTTTTCAGCGCAATCCGCAACAGGAATGTTATTAACTCCCGCCCCTGCTCTTGCAATTGCAAGAAGATTTTCTTCAAAGTCCATGTCGTGCATTGAAGCCGAGCGAACAAGTACAGCGTCCGGCGACTCAATGCTGTCTGAAACCTCATATTTCGCCTTGTCAAAGAGATCCGTTCCGCAAGCGGCAATTTTATTTAATGTCTTAACCTTATACATAATTTTCCTCCGAATAAACTCAAATTAAAGGAAGCTTTTGCATCCCCTATTCATCATATGAAGAAGTGCTTCTATGCGTTTTCTTCCTCAAATTTTTTCATAAACTCTACAAGCTTCTCAACGCCCTCGATAGGCATAGCATTGTAAATTGACGCTCTCATACCGCCAACAGTTCTGTGACCTTTGAGGTTTTCAAATCCGGCAGCTTTAGCTTCTTTGATAAACTTTGCGTCAAGCTCATCGTTACCTGTAACGAAAGGAACGTTCATCAGCGATCTGCTTTCCTTTTCAACAGTGCCCTTGAAAAGTTTACTGCTGTCAAGAAAATCATATAAAACATTTGCTTTTTTAATGTTTAACTCTTTTCTCTTTTCAAGTCCGCCTGTTTTTAAGAGCCACTTGAAAACTTTTCCGCAAATATAAATTCCGTAGCAAGGCGGTGTGTTGTAAAGAGAATCTGCGTCAGCCTGAGTTTTCCACTTAACCATTGTAGGAGTTCCCTCGAGCACATCGTCTGTAATAAGATCTTCACGAACAATTGCAATAACTACGCCGGCAGGACCTACGTTCTTCTGCACACCTGCATAAATTACTCCGTATTTTGTAACGTCTACAGGCTCTGAAAGGAAGCAGGACGACTGATCAGCTACCAAAATTTTTCCCTTTGTATCAGGTAAAGTTTTAAACTTTGTTCCGTAAATAGTATTATTTTCACATATGTAAACATAATCCATATCATCTGTGATAGGAAGATCACTTACGTCAGGAATATATGAAAACGTCTTATCCGCACTTGAAGCAAGCTCTACAGCTTCACCGTAAATCTTTGCCTCAGCATAAGCCTTCTTTGCCCACTGTCCTGTAAGTATGTAACCTGCCTTGCGGTTTTTCATAAGATTCATAGGAACAGCAGCAAACTGCAATGAAGCTCCTCCCTGCAAGAACATCACCTTATAGTTGTCAGGAATATTCATAAGCTCACGGAGATCAGCCTCAGCTTCTTTAATAATCTGATCATAAACCTTTGAACGGTGGCTCATTTCCATAACGCTCATTCCGCATCCCTTGTAATCAAGCATTTCGTCAGCCGCTTCTCTTAAAACTTCCTCCGGTAAAACAGCCGGACCTGCACTGAAATTGTAAACTCTTGACATGTTAAAAAACACCCTCCTGTTATTCTAGTAATAATAAAATAATTTTAACACTTTATTTAGTTAAAGTCAAGGGAAATATGCAATTAAATTCGGAATTAAATTTAATGCGTAATCACAATTGATATATGACAATGTCTTATGAACAATATAAATTCAAGAGTTATAATTCTGAAGTATAATAATTTGTAATCTCGGCTTTACGATAGCTTTGCTGCAATTAAGCTTAAAAAACAAAAGAGCGGAAAATTCCGCCCTTCCTGTAATAATTCGTTTTAGTATCCCCAGCCGCCGAAGGTTCGATATGTCGTAGGTTCCGTTATAGTTTCAGCAGCCGCATCTCCTGTTGCTTCTCCGAGAGTAACATCAACATCCGTTCTCTTTCCATCTCTGTAAAGAGAAACCGAAATTGTATCTCCTGCGCTGAACTTGTTCTTGATCTCATTAAACTCACTCATTCCTGAGATTAACTGTCCTTCGATTCCTACAACTATATCTCCTGCTCTGATTCCTGCCGCCTCAGCAGCAGAGCCTTCTTCAACGGATTCAACCTGAAAGCCTTGCGGGATCCCGTAATATTCAGAATAAAATGATGAAATATCACTTCCGCTTATTCCCAGCTTAGGTCTTCCTGTAACATATCCGTTTTCTATCAAATCATTTATAATCGGAAGCGCTCCGTCTATCGGTATTGCAAAACCGAGTCCCTCACCGTATGCCGAATTGATTTTTGCCGAGGTGATTCCAATTACCTGTCCGTAAGCATTAATAAGTGCGCCTCCTGAGTTTCCGCTGTTTATAGATGCGTCAGTCTGTATAAGTGTGAGTGTTTTATCCTCAATTGTAAGCTCTCTGTCAAGCGCCGAGATGATTCCCGATGTTACAGAACCTGCAAGCTGAAATCCCAAAGGATTTCCTATAGCAATAGCTGCTTCTCCTACCTGAAGCTCAGAAGATTTTCCGAACTCCGCCGGAATAAGACCTGACTTATTAATTTTGATTACAGCAAGATCCGTCTGGCTGTCGATTCCGATAAGCTCCGCCTTTATACCGTTTTCCTGATCATCGGTAAACACAACCGTTATATCACTCGCTCCGTTTACAACATGTGCATTTGTTATAATATATCCGTCCTCGCTCATGATGACTCCCGTTCCCGTTCCAGTACCTGTCGAAAAAAGGCATGAAATTCCTACAACAGAATCAGAAACCTTTTCAACTACCTCCGGGATAGTAAGAGCATCCTCAGGGGCGGAAAGCTGATAAATCGTTGGAAGCTCTCTGTTTGTGTTGACGTTATTTGTAGTTTCAACCTCAGCTTTACTTGTTTTCGCTGTTGAATTTGTGCGGTTTGATGATTGTCCGATTGTTCCGGGTGAAATAAGGCTATAACCTATAATGCATGTAGCCGCAATCGCCAAAACACAGCAGGTAGAAATCTGTCTCTTATACACATCTGACGCTGCCGACGATCTACTCTGTGTAGATC
>USCU01000027.1 GCA_900553335.1 uncultured Ruminococcus sp.
AAGTATACAAATAATTATTCCAATCAACAACGAAAACAAAGCATAAAGAACAAAGGTCATTCTAATACTCATGCTATTTAACCGATTGAACAATCTGCTTCTCTTTAATTTTTCCATCTATATCCGCACCCCCAAACAGTTTCAATGTAAGGTCTATCGCCTAAAGATAAAAATTTTGCCCTAATACGTCTGATATGTTCTGTAACAACTGTATTATCACCAATGCCGTCTAATCCCCAAACTTTTTCATAAATAGTTTCCCGGTCAAAAACAATTCCTTTGTTTTGCGAAAGGAAAGATATTATATCAAATTCCTTTTTGGTAAAAGCCATATCCTTATTATGATAAAACACAATACGTGAGGAATAATCTATAACCATATCTTCATCAAATTGCACCTTTGAAGATATATTGTGTCTTTTTTCTCTGCGAAGATGTGCTGCAATGCGAGCTTCTAATTCATCAACAGAAAATGGTTTTATTACATAGTCGTCTGCGCCAATAGAAAATCCTTTTATTTTATCACTATCTTCAATGCGTGCTGTTAAAAAAATTATAGGGCATGAAACATAATCCCGTATCCTTTCGCAAACAGTAAATCCATCTATATCTGGCATATTGACATCTAACAAAATAATGTCAGGTTTTTTTTCTACTTCTTTTAATGCAGCATTTCCTGCTGTTGCAGTATATACCGTATATCCAAGTTTGCTGAAATAGCAATACAGCATTGATACAATTTCTTTTTCATCGTCTACAATTAAAATACTCTGCGCCATAAATATGCCTCCATTGTGAATATCTGATTTAAGATTATCAAACAAAAATCTATTTCTAATCAATTTCTTTAATTTTCGATGTCATTAGTTATTATATATGGCAATATGAGTTGTAGCAACCTTACTCTACATGTTTTATGCTCTATTACTATCCACACTATGATGTGTGTAATCATATCCCGAAAGCCATACCAAACAAAGCAGTCTATGGCAGATTTAGAAATAAGTCCTATGATTATTGAAAAATAAGAAAATATAAAAATTAGAGTGAAGTAATTATATTACAAAAATGAAAAACGGGAGATACACAGATATTGTGCTATCTCCCATATTGTTTTTAGTGTCATATCAAGGCTCATTTATTAGTGGTAAAATTAGCGTTTTTCTATATTTCTCAAAATGCTTGAAAGTAAAGTGTTCATATGGATAATCGAAAATCAGATATAAACTTTTGTTTAAATTGCCTATAATTCAAGTGAATCTTCTGCATCCACCCACATCTGTAAATTGCCATCAAGATATAATCTTGCATATTCCAAAGGCTCATCCACAGCCAATGAAGTAAGCGCACATTCTGATCCATATGTGGTTTTTAAATTTTTTTCAGCTTCCCAGCAATCAATGCGAAGCATATATCCGGCACTTGTGTAAACATCAATACTATCGTGATTTATGTTGTATTCTGCATAAATTGTTCTCATCGTATCTTATCTCCATTTTCTTTTAATAATCAGTTATAGAGTTAAATATCGAAAACATTTCAATCAGTTCACCATGTCGTTATTGTTATACTGTGTTATGAAATTTTCTTTCCCTTATTTTTTCCCATATTAAGGTTCATGAAAACCAATGTGAGAATATAACACAAGGGAAAGAGTAAGGGAAAGCTCACTTGCTACAAACTTAGTATTTTCAAGGGTTTGCGAAGAATTTGATAATTAAATATAACAGTTATTAAATTTCCTAAAATATGTGAAATATCAACTGAAATTTATCACTGTCGGAAATGTTGTCTACAACGTGCCCCGCGCCCGCTGTTGATATGGTACGCGCCGGCTTCGGCGTTTCCGTTGCCGCCGGCGCTGCTGCTGTACTGTCATAGTTTGCGTGTGCGGTTATTCCGCACATTCCGCCAAAGCATAATAAAGCTGCTGATAATATCGCAATAATTTTATTCTTCATTCGTGCCGTCCTCCTGCTGCTCGTTTTCCTCAATAGCCTTTAATTCCTCCTCGTACTCGTCGGGAAGAAGAACATCACCCTTTGCATACGCGCTTAAAAGTACGGTAAGCTGGGGAGTGCTAAGTTTAACAGCCTTAACGAGATTTACAATCTGCAAATTCTCGGCTTCGACTTTCTGCGCTTCAAGATTGCGTAATTTTTGCTGATACTCGCTTATCTTTGCTTTTGTCCTTATAATATCCTTTTCGATTTTTTCAAGTGTTGCCATAATTAAAATACCTCCATAAAATTAAATTTTTTGTTTTGCGATAAATTCATCAATCTTTTTATCGACTTCGGAAAATGTATTCCCATATTTGAACTTTTGACTTGCAAGGTTTTTGTCCTTTGATAATATTTCAAGCTCATTCCATAGGTCAGGGTGGTATTGCTTCAAATATGCAAACTCGCCGTAAGTCGCGTTAGGACAGAACCAACAACCGCCCCTTTTGTGATACTTATATATTGGGGACAGCAAATCATACTTGCTGCATAAATCATAAGCCATTTGTTCAGTATAGCCATATTCGGCAAGTAATGATATTTTATTTGTACCGTCAAGCCTTGTAAGCCTCGCCGGTTCGTCTGCGGCTATTCCGACATATTGTACAAATCCGCCATTTACATTTTTCAAATAATCCTGAATTGCTTTTATTTTTATACGGCTGTTAATTGTACACATTCCACCTATCGGAAAACCGCTTTTTCTTCCATTTCTTAACGGATTTTTAGATTTTGTGATTATCTGATGAAAACAATCTAAATAATCTTTTGTCGCGTGTAATATTTCAACCGTATAACCCCATTCTTCAAAAACGGGAATAGCTCTGTTTTTGATAAAGTCTATATGTTCGGGTAATTCGCCTGAAATACCGCGTTTCTTATCAAACATTACCTCGCTGAAAATGACGGTTGACGGCGGCAAGTTATGAATATGACTAAGTATTATTGCCGCCGTACTGTCCTTGCCACCGCTCCAACTGTAAAGATAACGCATATCAACCGCCCCCAAGTCTGCCAAAGGCGTAAAAATGCGAACTCCAATAGGAACTATCAATACTCGCGTACTGAATAGGGTTGCCGCAATGTATCATCATACCGTTACCGACAAATATTCCGACGTGGGTTACAGGCTCGCCCGCGTTATATGTGCCTGTAAAAAATATAATGTCGCCGGGTTTTGCGTCCGCTCTTGACACAACCGCGCATTGATTAAAAATACCCTGCGCTGTTGTACGGGATAGAGGATATACGCCTGACGCCTGATATACCCAGCATACAAAACCGCTGCAATCAAAACTCGTTGACGGTGAAGAACCGCCCCATACATACGGATAACCTAAGTATTTTTCGGCTTCCGTTATAAGACGTCGGAATGTAGCGTCGTTTAATGCTTCGCCGGGTATGGTATAACTCGGCGGCGCTGCCGGATTAGAATAAATATCGTCCGCAAATAAATAATCGCGGTTGCCCTTGCTTTCAAGATATATACCGTATAATTCCCGCTGGTCGTCCGTAAGGTTCGTATTTGTAAGCATAGTAATATTCTTGTTTACAAGCGTAACATTGAGTATTTTATATTCCTTGTCGTTGCCCTCGTCGTCCGTCCTTGTTTCCGTCTGAGATGTAAGCGTTAATATATACTGCTGTTCAAACAAATCATCAAGCGGCTGTTTTACATCATCAAAAGTGAAATCCATATACAACGCCGTGAGGTAGGAAATGAGCTCATACGGATTATGGCCTATCTGCGCCAAATCGTAATTGTATTCGTCATAACCTCCGTAATCGCGTTCAATATTGTTTATCTCACTTTGTAAACCGCTTTCAAGGTCTTTGTAATAGTTTTCCGCCGCGTATATATCTTCGTCCTCCGCAAAGTATGACGATACCATAATTGAGTTAAAGCCCGTTGTACCCATAACCGCGCAAGATAAAATTGTAGTTGCTATCCAAGCAATTATTAAAGCAATAGCAAGAATGACGCCGAATACCTTTTTATGACGCTTTATAAATTCAACAACGTACACCGTAACGTCCTTTGTGGTCTTTGCGGCTCGTTTTGCCTTTTTAGCGTTCTGTTCGGCGCGCTTCGCCTGCTGGTATTTTTTCTTAATCTGCTTTTTCTGAAAAAATTTCCTCAAAGCTGATTTTTTCTTGAAATCGGGATTATCCGCAAGTGTTTTTTGAACAAAGGCCTTTGCTTCCGCTTTCTCTGCTCTGAATTGCAGACGCGCCGCTTTTTTATACGGCGCGTTTTTGCGGTTTTGTATAATCATACGCCCTGTACGGTTTCCAAACCGTAAAATGCTTTCGGCTTTCTGTTCTGTCTTATGCGCGGCTTCAATTCCTGTATTTTCGTGTTCTGTTTCGCTCACTTTTGAATGTGCCTTGTTTAATACGGTCATACCTGCCATATCCGCCGCATTTTTTACAGGGGAACGGTGGTATATATCGGATTGAGGCTTAATCTCTTTTTCAAATTTCAGACGGGTTTTAGCTTTCTTTTTCTTTTCATCATAAACACGCTGCTTTTTAACCTTGCGCTTATGAGGTAATTTGTTTTGTGCTTTTTCCGCCTTGCCTTTGAGCTTATCGGCTTTCGCCTGCGCCTTTTCCGCTCGCTTAAACTGAAAATCGCCCTTTTCGGGAATATCTAAAACAGTATCGGCGTTTTCCGCCGACTCTGTTTTGGATTGCTTTTCCTGATATAAGCGGTTTTTGCTTCCGGCTGTCTGTTTTTCGGTTTTATCCTCTGACGGACGGAATGAAAATTCCGTCTTGCTTTCCCGCGTTTCAAAAACAAAATCCTCTTTTTCCGTTACTCTGTCAAAAACCGTATCGCCTGCGTCAACCGCTTCTTTGATGTTGTACTCTGCTGTTTTTTCGGTCTTGACGCGCTTTTTCTGATAGGCTCGGTTTTTATCCGGCTGCTTCGGATTGCCGTCTGCGGAATCCTTTTCGGAATCCGCGCCGAGCTGAAAATCCGAATTGCCGTTTACACGGTCAAACGCTTCATCAGGATTATGTGTTTGCTCGGTAAAGTCATAATTTCCGTTATCTTTTAAGGCTTCGGCACTATCCGGCTGCGTTTCTTCCGCCGTACTATCTGCGGAATGTTCAGTAATATCAACATCAAATTTCTTTTGATTAAATTTGCGCTGATACCGTTTATTTCTTGCCGCCGTAGTTACGGCATTAGAAAAACCGCCACTTTTGGGCGGCTCGTTTGTCGGCGGGGAATATGGTATATCCGGCTGACTATCAAGGTTAATATTCTCTAAGTCCTCTTGCTGTTCTGTATTATTTTCGGTAGGCTTTAATATTTCCTGACTGTCTGACGGATTTTGTACGGTAGAAGTATCAAGCGGCTTTTCGGTATCTAAAAATTTCTGCTGATACCTATTATGTTCTGAAGAAGTAAAGGGCTTCGCGCTGCCTTTTGCGCTCTGCCGTCCGAGAACGGTATCGGCTTCAACCTTTTTTGAAAAATCCGTGTCCTTATTCCGCGCCTTAAATTCATTGTCTTTCATTCATTACCTCCGCTGTTAAAGTTCGAGATTATCGCGCTTTTTTGTCTGCGTCGGCTTCGGCATGCTTTTCTCTGCCGCCTTAATGGAATTTAACTCCTTGCGGATTGACGGCTTTTTATCTGCGCTTCGGCTGATATTTTCCGTCTTTGCCGCTTCCTGAGCTTTTTGCATTTTCTCTGTAACATATCCGGGTAGAAGATGTTCGTGTACCATAAAGGATTTTTCATATTCTTTCGGAATGGGCGGGGAAATTTCCGTGAATAAATGTGAATAGGCTTTTATTCTGCCTTGTATATATTTTTCCGCTTCCGCCTTATCCTTAAATGAGCGTTCTTGTTCTGCAATACAGTTATTATGACCAACTGGACTATTTGTGCCAATAGACCATTTCACTTCCCAGCGTCTTGTTTTTTCTGAACGCCAGCTTGTGTAATCATACATACGGTATGTCATTTTATATACCATATTACTGATAGATGTACAATCGTAGTTATAACAATCTCTGTCGTTTACCCATTTATTTGAAGAATGCGAAACCTCCGGTACTTGCAAATACTCAATAGCCCTGTCAAATTGTCTTGTAATTGCCGCTTTTTTTTCCCAATCCCGCGCTGACTGCCGTACTTTTTCAAAGGCGGCTGTTTCTTTTTTGACGTTATTATCACGCATAGCCTGTATTTTTTCAAGCGGTTGTGAAATCAAATTCAATATATCGGTTTCATTAACGATTATGGTATGCTCAACTTTAAGTGTGGCGCCGGCTGATAAATCGTCATTTTCATAAGTACGGTAATTATCGTAATCTTTGTACATATATACCTCCTGACATTTTTTATTCTAATTCCTTTAATCGGATAGGGCTTACAATCTCATAGCCGCGTCTTGCGGCAAGCTCGGCAATATCGGCAATCAGCTTTTTGCGTTCCGCGCGCTCTATATTCCTGATTGCTTCATACGCCGTAAAATCCTTGCACCCGCTGCCGTTAAGAAAATCCTTGTTTTCTCTGCTTATATCTGCTCACCTCCAAACTCACAATATTTCTTACATCTTCCCGTTTCAATATCTGAAATGAATTTAAGTATAGGGAACACCTGCGGAGGACATACGGCATTACCTAAGGCTTTTAGCCTGTCGGCTCTGCCGTCCGTCCTGTCCGTTATACGCGGAACGCCGACAGGTTCCCGTTCCCACAACTTAAATCCGTCCATTGCTTCGGGAACCCCATTAACCATTCCACCCAATCGGGATTGAGCGCCGCCGTCTCCGACTGCGGCTGTTCCTCTAATATCACCTGCGCCGCAAGGTTCGCCCCGTCCTTGCTTTTCCTCATTACCTCCGGCGGAAATTTTGACCTTATCCCGTCCGACGCTACCGGCGTCATATAGAACACCGCCGCCGACAGCGGAAGGCTCCAGATTGCGCCGTTTTTGTTCTTCTTCCGAAATATCCCGTTGTCTGAAAGATACACATTCATATTTACAGCCGCCGTCTGCTTTTTGTTGTTGTCGGAGGCAAGCGGAGTGGGAAACATCAACGCCGACGATAAAAGTTCTTGTGCGCTGATGCCACGCGCCGACACCGCAAGCTGGTAATACGAATGTTTGAACAGTGTAGCCCGCTTTTTCCAAGTCAAAAATCGTTTTGTCGAGCCCCATATTGATGAACCCAGCAACATTTTCGCCAAGCACCCAGCGGGGCTTGAGCTCTGTAATGACGCGGCACATTTCAGGCCACAAGTAGCGGGTATCTTCAAACCCTTTTTGTTTCCCCGCGCTTGAAAACGGCTGACAGGGAAATCCGCCGCTAATGAGGGTAACGCTGTTTCGTCCTGTTTTTTCAAAAAATACCTCCTTTGTTAGAGTTGTAATATCACGAAATCGGGGCACGCGAGGCCACCGCTTTTCAAGTATGGAAGTCTGGAAATCCGCCCATTCACATTGGCAGACGGTTTTAAACCCCGCTGCTTCTGCGGCGAGGTCTATTCCGCCTATACCTGTAAACAGGCTTAAATGCGTTAAATCATTCATCTTTCTGTATTTCCTCCGGCTTCGTCGTCATATACGAATACAGCTTCAAGTCTTTCGGGAAACGGTCTACAAACGGAATGATTACATTTCCGTAAAATAAAAGTCCCTCGCCCTCGCCCGACTGCGTTACATACGATAATTGGTGAGGGGATATATTAAGCTGCTTCGCTAAAATCTGTCTGTCGCCGCCTGCCTGATTGAGCATATAGATAAAATCGGAATTTTCAAAAATATTCTCAATCTCTCTTGACGATAACAGGTCTTTGACATTCTGCGTTATGCCTGTCGGAATACCGCCCCATTTACGAAAGCGTTTCCAAATCTCAACCGAATATGCCGCCGTCTGTTCCTCCTTTAACAGTAAATGAAATTCGTCTACATAATACCGCGTCGCCTTATGCTCCGCGCGGTTAATTGTTACTCTGTTCCATACCTGATCCTGAACAATCAGCATACCCAGCTTTTTAAGCTGCTTGCCGAGCTCTTTAATGTCATAGCAGACAATACGGTTATTTACATTTACATTTGTACGGTGATTAAACACGTTTAATGAACCGTTTACATACAAATCAAGCGCCGACGCGATACGCTGCGCTTCCGGCTCCGGCATAGCTTTAAGCTCGTTATATAAATCTTCCAAAATCGGCATTTTAGACGGTTCGGGATTAGCGAGGTACGGACGGTATATATTTATAACCGCTCTGTCAATCACGCTTTTTTCAATCGGTTCAAGTCCGTTCTTGCCGCCGACAATAAGCTCACACAATGAAAGTATAAAATCTGATTTTAATTGTACGGGATTTTCGTCCTCGCTGTAATTGAGGTTAATGTCCATTGGATTGATATAATCGTGCGAGTTCGGGGAAATCCGTATAATCTGACCGTTAAGCCTTGACACAAGCGGCGCGTACTCCGCTTCCGGATCGCATATAATTATATCGTCCTGCGTTACAAGGAAAGCGTTAGCAATCTCTCTTTTCGCGCTGAATGATTTACCACTGCCGGGTGTGCCTAAAATTAAGCCATTCGGATTTTTGAGCTTCTTTCGGTCAACAAGTATCATATTATTTGATAATGCGTTTAAACCGTAATATAACGCTTCATCGCCGGCTTGAAAAAGCTCCTGCGTAGTAAAGGGTACAAAAATAGCGGTTGACGAGGTAGTCAATCCGCGTTGTATCTCTATTTGATTTAATCCGATAGGCACGCTTGACATTAGCGCCTGTTCCTGCTGGAAGTCAAGACGCTTTAATGCACAGTTATATTTTTGAGCGATACCCTGCGCCGCGAAAAACATATTATCAAGTTTTTGTTTGTTATCCGCCGTATTCATCACAAGAACAGTAACAAGGAACATTCTTTCATTTCTGCTCTGCAACTGCTCTAATAAATTCTTTGCTTCACCGCCGAATGTCGCAAGGTCTGACGGTATAATATCCATATCATAACCGCTTCTGACCGCCTTTTTCTGTTCCTCAATCTTCATCTTGTCAAGGTCGGTTATTTTCCGCTTGACCGTCTTTATAGCTTCCGACTGGTCGATAGACTTAATATGAATATTTACGCCTATTCCCATATCGAGGTCGAGGAAATCCGCAAGCATACGGTCTGTTAATTCAGGCGCGAGTATCTGTAAAAATGATACAGTTCCAATTCTGCCGCCCATTCCAAACGTGCGGCTGTCGCGGAAATCAAACGAGGTAGGCGCAATAAAATCCTTTGAGGAAAGCCCCGTCTTATGTACCAAATCCCAATGAAAGCCGAATTTGTCTTTTTCGCCCTCATTGAAAGTACAGTGTAAAAGCTCTAAACGCTCTAATCCGTTAAGCGGTCTTGCCTGTACGCCAAGAGCCTTGAAGTTGCCGAGTATATCTGTTTCGATACGCTCTAACTTCTGCTTAGCCGCCTTTAAGTTATCCGCTTCAATTCCGAATGTGATAAATTTGCGCTTTATAATACCGTTGTTTCCGCGCGACAACTGATTTTTGAGCATACCCATATACTCAATGCGTATGTCATTAAAATTGTCTGCCTGTTCGGGAATATGTACGGCTTTTTCATACTCCGCCATATCGACAGTCTGATTGAGGAAAGAAAACTGTACAGAAATTGACTGGTCGAAATAGTTAAGAAAATCGCAGTAGTTTTCAAATATCTCGTTTTTATCCTCATTCCTTGCAAGCTGATAATTTATATCGAAAAACTGAATTGTTTTTGTAAAATAATTATCCTTGACTTTACATATCCCGTCCGGGTACATTTCCTTATATGGAATAGTCTGCTGTGCTGACGCTGCGCGCCTGCCCTGCATTTGCGCTTTTCTGATAGCTGCCGCAATAGCCTTTTTCTGTCGTGCTGAAAGCGGCTTATTCGCTGATATTATGTGCTTTTTCTTTTGTTTTGGTCTTGTGTTTGTATTCTGCTTCGGCAATTATTTTGACCTCCTTATCAAGTTTAATTTGGTTCATAATTGCCGAATACATATTATTTGTTTTATACGGTCTGACTC
>USCU01000028.1 GCA_900553335.1 uncultured Ruminococcus sp.
TGTATAAGAGACAGATACACGGGTATGCCTTCATAATTGTAATATAACCTAACAAAAAATTTTACGTTGCAATCCGTATATTACAAGCAAGCAGCATTGCCTGAAAAGGAGGAAGCTCATTGCCGATACTTATTCATCAGATTAAATGCCCCATAAACGAAAGTGAAAAATATGCCTGCGAAAAAGCGCTGAAGGCTCTTGGAATTAACAGCAAAGATGTAAAAGAAATAAGCGTTCATAAGCGTTCGCTTGACGCAAGAAGAGGACGTGAAACATCGTTTGTATACTCTTTTGTGATAAATTTGACAGACAAAACAAAAGAAAAAGTGATAGCAGAGAAAAGAAAAGCAGTATTTTTAGAAAATCAAGTATTTTTTCCTAAGTGTGTTTTAGATAAAAGAGCAAAAATAGTTATAGCAGGGTTCGGACCGGCGGGAATGTTTGCGGCTCTTACTTTGGCAAAAATGGGATATAAGCCTTTAGTGCTTGAGCGTGGTAAAAGCATGGAGGAAAGAGTAAACGCAGTTGAGAACTTTTGGAATGGCGGTTCGCTCGACTTGTCCTCAAACGTTCAGTTTGGTGAGGGCGGTGCAGGAACGTTTTCTGATGGCAAGCTTACAACAAGAATCAAAGATCCTCTTTGCAAAGTAGTGTTGTCGGAGTTTGTGAATTTCGGAGCGGAAAAAGAAATTTTATCACTCGCAAAGCCTCATATCGGAACGGACAAGATTCGTAAAATAGTGGTAAGGCTTAGGCATGAAATAGAACAACTCGGAGGAGAGGTTCTGTTTAATTCTCCACTTGACGGAATCAACGTAAAAAACGGCAAAGTTGTAAGCGTTTTTTCAAAGGGACGAGAAATTAAAACGGACAAGCTTATCCTTTCTGTGGGACACAGCGCAAGAGATACCTTTGAAATGCTGCTTGACAACGGGATTTTGCTTGAACCTAAACCGTTTTCTGTGGGCGCAAGAGTCGAGCATAGACAGTTTGACGTTGACAAAAGTCTTTACGGAGATCTTGCAGGGGATAAGCGGCTTCCGAAGGGTGAGTATCAGCTTTCAAAGAGGTTTTCGGACGGATCTGCTGCCTATACCTTTTGTATGTGTCCGGGCGGATATGTAGTTCCTTCTCAAAGCGAGGAGAAAACAGTTCTTACAAACGGAATGAGCCTGTCTGACAGAAGCGGCGAAAATGCAAATTCAGCAGTAGTTGTTTCTGTTTCTCCAAGCGATTTCGGCAGACATCCGCTTGACGGAGTAAAGTTTGCAAGAGAAATAGAAAAAAGAGCGTATCGGCTTACGGAAGGATACTGTGCGCCCTGCATGAGTGTAAAAGGCTTTTTGCAGGACAGCAATGATATAAAAACTGACATAAAGCCGACCTACTCACTTGGAACTCGCTATACGGATTTTACTAAGCTTTTTCCGAGCAGAATAATTCGTCTTATGAAAGAAGGACTGATTGACTTTTCAAAAAAGATGTCCTGCTTCAGCGACGGCCTTTTAACAGGACCTGAAACCAGAACATCATCGCCTGTCAGAATATTAAGAAACAGCGATATGACAGCTGTGGGAATTAAAAACCTCTATCCGGCAGGAGAGGGAGCAGGCTATGCCGGAGGAATAATGTCAGCGGCGGTTGACGGAATAAAAGCGGCAGTAATGATAATGGAAAGTGAAAAATAGGTTTGACAAAAGAAAGGAAAAACGATGTTTGCTGAAATAAAAAGCTTAGGACTTATCGGTATGAATGCGTTTATGGTAAGTGCAGAAATAGAAGCGAGCAGGGGAATACCGTCGTTTGATATAGTTGGGTGTGCCGATACAGCGGTAAGGGAGAGCAGAGAACGTCTAAAAAGCGCTTTTCGTTCAAGCGGGCTTGAATTCCCCGGAGTGCAGATAATAATAAATCTTGCTCCGGCTGATACAAAAAAGACGGGTTCGGTTCATGACCTTGCTATTTCGGTTGCGCTTTTTACGGTTGTGGGGGCTGTCAGAGCAGAGGATTTAAACGACTGTGCTTTTATAGGAGAGGTTTCGCTCGGCGGCGATATAAGACCGATAAACGGGGTTTTGCCAATGGCAATAAAGGCAAAAAGTGCAGGTGTTAAGCGCCTTTTTGTGCCTTTTGAAAACGGCAGGGAGGCGAGCGTCTGCGAAGGACTTGAAGTCTATCCTGTCAAGTGCTTGAACGAATTGTTTGATCACTTTAAAGGAAATGAAATTCTGCCTGCACCAAAATACATACCGTCTTACGGGGAATATAATTCTGCCCTTGATTATATGGACGTAAAGGGACAAAAAACGGCAAAAAAAGCACTTGAAATTGCAGCGAGCGGCGGGCATAATATACTTATGATAGGTTCTCCGGGAAGCGGTAAAAGTATGCTTGCAAAAAGACTTCCCTCTATTTTGCCTAAAATGACGTTTGAGGAGTCCGTTGAAACTACAAATGTTCATTCTATAGCAGGAGTTTTAGACAGCAAAACTCCTTTGGTGTGCGAGCGTCCGTTTAGAGCGCCTCACCATACCATTTCAAGCGTAGGACTTTCGGGCGGCGGAACAGTACCGAAGCCCGGTGAGATTTCTCTTGCGCATAACGGAGTGCTGTTTTTGGACGAGTTGGCAGAGTTTGACCGTCCGACGCTCGAGGTTTTAAGACAGCCGCTTGAGGACAGGCAGGTTACGATTTCCAGAGCATGGGGAACGGTAACCTATCCCGGATCAATAATGCTTGTTGTAGCAATGAATCCATGTCCTTGCGGATATTACGGACACCCGACAAAAAAGTGCATATGCACATCTAAAAAGGTAAATCAGTATATGTCCAGAATAAGCGGACCTCTTTTGGACAGAATCGACATACAGGTTGAAGTACCGCCTGTTGAGTTTGAGGATATATCTTCAGAGGTTAAGGAGGAGTCATCAGCTGCGATAAGAGAGCGTGTTCAGCGTGCAAGGGAAATTCAAAATGAACGCTTTAAGGGAACTCAGATAACCTGCAATGCACAGATTACGAGCGATATTATCGGAGATGTTTGTGCGATGACCGGCTCGGCAAAAGAACTTTTAAAAAATGTATTTGAAAAACTGGGACTTTCAGCAAGAGGCTATGACAGAATATTAAAGGTTGCAAGAACTGCGGCTGATATGACAGGAGAAAAGTTTATTGACAAAAATCACATTGCTGCTGCGGTTTCATACAGATCGCTTGACCGAAAATATTTTGGATAAATTTTTTATAATTGGGAGGAATCAAAATGCTCGCATTAATTACAGGAGCAAGCTCAGGAATAGGGCGTGAGTTTGCAAAAGTTTTGGCTCACAGAGGGTTCTCACTCATTCTTGTCGCAAGAAGGCTTGACAGACTTGAGGAGCTTGCAGCTGATATTTTAGAGTTCTGCGATGTTGATATAAGCTTAGTTGACTGTGACTTATCAGACGAAAAGAATTGCTACAGGCTTTATAACAGCATCGGGCATGAGAAGGTTGACGTGCTGATAAACAACGCAGGCTTCGGTGCTTATGGTTCGTTTTTAGACACGGAACTTAAAACTGAAACTAAAATGATAGATCTAAATTGTAAATCGCTTCATATTCTGACAAAGCTGTTCGTTAATGACATGAACGAGAAAAACAAAGGCTGCATTCTAAACGTTGCTTCATCAGCAGGTCTTATGCAGGGAGGTCCATACATGGCGGCATATTATGCAACCAAGTCCTATGTGGTAAACCTTACCCGTGCGATAAACGAGGAACTGAAGGAACAAGGAAGCCGTGTATATGTTGGTGCATTATGTCCCGGACCTGTAAACACTGAGTTTGACGAGGTTGCAGGAGTTAGATTTTCGCTTGGAGGAATAAGCGCAAAGGACTGTGCTATTGAGGGCGCATACGGGATGCTTGAAAAGAGAAAAATGATAATCGTCCCTACGCTCAAAATGAAGCTTTTAACTGCCGTGAGCAGGTTTTTGCCGACAAGACCATTGCTTTTTGTGACAGGATTAATTCAATCCAAAAAAGGAAAATAATGTTTTGGCAGCTCTTTTTTTGGATTTTTCTAAGAAATTTCCTGACCTCAGATTTGTCTAATATAGCTAGAAATAGCTCTTTAAATTTGTACAAATAGTATATTGCAAAGACCGCTGAAATAAGATAAAATATAGTATATAATAATATGTAAAGGAGTTTTTACAATGAAGTTAAAGAAAGTAATTGCCGGCGTAGCTTCAGCAGCTGTATTGGCAACAACTCTTGCTACAGTTTCGGCTTCTGCTCAGTGGGCACCGACTGCAGGTCAGTATAACGCTTCACTTTGTATCGCTAATGCTGAATGGTCTGTTGTATCCATGTTCCCTCAAGGATATCGTGGAACAGAAAAAGACGGAAGAGCTGAAGGTGGATACGTTCAGGATGCAATCGTAACAGGCGACGGTCAATACACTATTAAGCTTGAATTCCCACCTGATGGAGATCAGGTTGGCGGAGATAAGTACATTACAGGTAAGATTACAGACGGTGTTTGTGAGAATCAAAACTGTAATACATGGAACGGCGACAGCGGAATCGGTGATTTCTATGCCGTAGCAGTTTTCTGTATTGATATTTACGGTCTTTGCGATGGTACAGAGAAGCTTGATACAGACATGAAGACATATGTTGAGATGGATCCTTCATCTTACACAAGCCCTATCGGACTTACACCTGGACCTTACAAGGCTTCAAAGATCACAGCTACTGTTGACAGCATCAAGCAGGACGGCGAGGATGTAGCGTTCAACAAGGATAAGGTTATTACAGGTAACATTGAGGGTAACTTCAACTACAGACTTGAACTTTTCAATACTTACGGACAGACAAAGGACGGAAGAGTTTTAGCTGATGATTCTATTGAGTTCATGCATTCTCTTGAAGTTCAGTTTACAATTAATGGAATTGATGCTCAGAAGAACAGCCCTTCAACAACTGGAACAACAGCTTCAAACAATCAAAGCGGAAACGTTCAGCAGACAACACAGGCTGCTAACACAAACAATGCAGGTTCTTCAACAACTACATCTTCATCAACAGGTGCAAATACAGGCGCAACAGCAGGTCTTGCACTTGGCGGAATTGCACTCGCAGGTGTAGCAGTAGTTCTTGCTAAGAAGAGAAAGTAATTATTTTACTTAATAGTAATTAAGCGGTTCTTTATGAGCCGCTTTTTTATGTATAACTTTAAATTTAAAATTTACAATTTGGTTACAAAATGGATATTGACTTGTAACCTATTTTATGCTAGACTAATCAGTAGCTAAACTATTATTTTTTCTTGTTGTTTTTTGAGAGGGTAGTCCAAAAAGGGCTGCCTTTTCTTTTTGATAAAAAACAAAGCAGAGAGCTTAAAAGCTCTCTGCCATATGGTGCGACTAAGCCGATAAGCCGAGTTTTGTCGAGTGCGGTAATCTATCTAGAACGCACATTGCTGTACGCTTCAAGCCTCCTATAAGCGCAAATCTGACGAGCAGCCATTAATTTAACGCCTACCATTGGAGTTGCATCGAATAAGGTTTACATGGCATCGCCGTCTCCGACGATCCGGTGAGCTCTTACCTCGCCTTTCCACCCTTACCGCAAAGCGGCGGTATATTTCTGTTGCACTGGCTCTAAGGTCACCCTCGGCTGCCGTTAGCAGCTATTCTGCTCTGTGATGCTCGGACTTTCCTCTTGACGTAGTTCCGCCAAGCTACCGCATAGCTTACTCGCATAATTTATTATATAGGTTTTTAAGAATTTGTCAAGGGATTTTTATTTGTACGACAGATTAATTTGAGATGTATTCCTACTTGAATAATCGGAAAATATATAGTATAATAACTTTAGTAATATCATACAAGATGCTATAGCTAACTGGTAAGGAGCTTTGATAATGGAACGGATAGTTTTTTCGGGACAAATAAATAAAACCTATCGAGTAATAGCGGGAGTGTTTGCTTTCGGTGTTTGCTTGCTTTTAAAAGGTAAAAAGAAAAAATCCGTAAAAAAACATATTAAACGCTATAATAAAATGTCAAAGCATTCTTATAATATTCTTAATTTGATATCAAATAAAATAACGGCTCAGAATGTAAAAAACGAGGTGCTTGATTATGAAAAGTGCCTTGAAATTTATAAAAAGACTGTTATGAAAGAGGAAAGCTTATAAATGAAAATCTATAATCCGTTTAAGCCGATAAAAGCGTATGCTTGGTTTTCACCTACTCACTCTTATATTTTTGAAAATGCTTTTGAGCTGTTAAAATTACGAAACGAAGAGGTATACAAGTCGTATCTTCCGTATGAAAAGGAAATAGCAAGATCGGTTTTGATACCTGATTTTAAAGGAGATATAAACAAAGGAAGCGGCGCTCACTATTATTCGCCTGTGCTTAAAAACGGAAAAAGTGATAAGGCAGTTTTAGGATATTATAAAAATCGTTTAGGAAGATTTTCAAAGTCTGCAAGAACAATGCTTGAGGAAAACATTACTCATGCAGCTATTTATAACAAAGCCAATAACGAAAAAATGTATGCTGAGAGTGTTGGACGTGCGCTTCATTTTATAATGGACATATGCTGCACCGTTCATACGACAAATCTTATATCTCTTCCGCTGAAAAATAACCCTCATCATACTTATGAGATTTTTGCAAGAGAGCATATGTACGACTATGGGATAGATAATATACCCGATATAAGTGCGTTTGAGGAAAAGTATCTTAATATGCCGATAGATAAGATGTTTGAAAGCATTTCAAAGCGTTCGGCAGGTTATTACAAAAACATGGTTTCACTAAAGGCTTCGGAATATGAAAAAGCCTTGTCGGATATGCTTCCGTTTTCATTCGCCGCAACTTATATAATGCTTGTAAAAATATATGAATTTGTAAACTCTTACGATGGGGTAAAAATCGGTGATAAATTTACGCTTTGCTCCAAAAACGGTTATTTATCAGGAAAAGGCAGGAAAGTATTTCTGGCAAAAGACGAGTCTGATTCACTTAGGTTTGAGCTGGTTCAAAATGGCGGGAAACTGTTTTTAAAAAATAAAAACAGATTTTTGGTCTGCGAGGGAAGATTCGGCTTTCAGTACGGCGGTGAACACGACCACGCCGCAATAAGACTTACAAAAACCGAAAAGGGCTATTTAATATCTACGGAGTTTTTACGGGGTGAAAAATATCTTGTTCCTGAGAAGAAAACTATTAAAGCCAAGTTTTTTGATCCGAGGTTAAACGTATTTTATTGGAGAATAAATTAATGTGAAAGGATGAATTATTTATGAAGTATTTGGTATTGCTATGCGACGGAATGGCAGACTACGGGATTGATGAGTTCGGAGGTAAAACTCCACTTGAGGCGGCAGATACGCCCAACATGAGCAAGCTTTCAAAGGTGTCTGAAATCGGACTTGTAAAGACGGTTCAGGATTCTATGAAGCCCGGAAGCGATGTTGCTAATCTCTCAGTTTTGGGCTATGACCCTATGGTTTATTATACCGGACGCTCTCCTCTTGAAGCGGGTTCTATAGGAATAGATATGAAGCCAACGGACGTTTCCTTCAGATGTAATTTAGTAACTCTTTCAGATGAGGAAAATTATGAGGACAAAACTATTCTTGATTACTGCGCAGACGATATTTCTACAGATGAAGCAAGAGAGATCGTAAAAACTCTTGCTGAGTGTTTTAGCGATGATGAGTTTCAGCTTTATAGCGGTGTTTCCTATCGTCATTGTCTGATATGGAACGGCGGAACGACCGATGTCGGAACGCTTACTCCTCCGCATGACATTACAGGAAAGCCGATAAAGGAATATATCCCAAAGAGTAAAAACGCTGAAAAGCTTTATAATATGATGGTTAAAAGCTATGATATTTTAAAAAATCACCCGGTGAACAAAGCGAGAGAAGAAAGAGGACTTCGTCCTGCTAATTCCATGTGGCTTTGGGGCGAGGGGAAAAGAGCATCTCTTATGCCGTTTGAAGAGAAATACGGACTAAAGGGATCTATGATTTCTGCAGTAGATCTTTTAAAGGGAATCGGAAAATTCAGCAGAATGAACGTAGTAGAGGTAAAGGGAGCAACCGGATACATAGATACAAACTTTGATGGAAAGGCTCAGGCTGCAATTAAAGAATTTGAAAACGGGCAGGATTTTGTATATATTCATGTGGAAGCGCCTGACGAGTGCGGACACCGCCATGAAATAGAGAACAAAAAGCGTTCGATCGAGATAATCGACAAAAAGATTTTAGGACCTGTTTTAGATGCACTTGATGCTATGGGCGATGACTATAAGGTGTTGATTATGCCTGACCATGCAACTCCGCTGAGTCTTAGAACTCACACAAACGATCCGATACCGTTTTTGATTTATCATAAAAAAGGCGAGGTTAAAGGATATGACGAGTTTTGTGAGAGAACCTGCAAAGAAAGCGGAGTGTATATTGAAGAGGGCCACACTCTCTTAGGTCAGATTATAAACGACTGATTTTCGGAGGATTTTATGAATAAGACAAGACTTAGCCGAATTGACAACTTGATAGAGTCAGAAATAAAAGGCAAAAAAATCGCAGGTGCATCGCTGTTGGTTTATAAGGACGGAACGATATGCTTTGACAAGCAGTATGGATATTCCGATATTGAAAATAAAAAAGAGGTAGAAAAAGACACCATTTTCAGACTTTATTCATGTACAAAGCCGATCACGGCAACAGCGCTCATGATTTTGTTTGAAAGAGGAGAGCTTGATCTTGAATATCCTCTTCATAGATATATCCCTGCATATAAGAATATGAAAATAGTTGATGAGCAGGGTAATCTTACCGATTGCAACACAGATATAACGATTCGTGATCTTTTAAATATGACATCAGGACTTGTTTATCCGGGCGGTTGGTTTGAAGCAGGAAGACACGCAGAGCCTTTGTTTGAAGAGATTATTTCAAAGCTAAATACGCCTGAGGCACTTACTACTTTACAGATTGCAGAGAGGATGGCAGAGCTTCCCTTGTATTTTGAGCCGGGGGCAATGTGGAATTATGGAACAAGTGCAGATGTTCTGGGAGCCGTTATTGAGATTATCTCCGGTATGAAACTGTCGGAGTTTATGAAAAAAGAGATTTTTGAGCCATTGGGAATGAAAGATACTGCCTTTTACGTTCCAAGTGAGAAGTGGAATAGATTTTCAAAGCTTTATATGCCGACAGAAGATGGAATTTCGCTATATGAGGGAAATCATTTAGGAATTACCGATTATAAAGCTCCTCCTGCGTTTGAATCGGGCGGAGCGGGGCTAGTATCTACTATAGGCGATTATATGCAGTTTACTAGAATGCTTTTGAACGGCGGAGAGCTTGACGGCGTAAGAATTCTCTCTGAAAATACAGTTTCGTTTATGACACAAAATCATATGACCGATCAGCAGTATTACAGTATGCAGTATGGGTCTACAAAGGGATATGGCTATGGCTCTTTTATGAGGGTTTTGAAAAGTACTGCACTGGCTACTACAAACGGCGATGAAGGCGAATATGGCTGGGACGGTTGGACAGGAACATATTTTACAGTAAATCCAAAGAAGAATCTGATAATTATATATTTCATACAAAAATGCGGAACAGGAATGGACGATATTACCAAAAGGCTTCGTCAGATAGTGTATTCTGCTCTTTAGAATCAAAAACATATAACAACGATTATGTCCGGTCGTTTGTTGAATGATGGGCGTTGCCCATT
>USCU01000029.1 GCA_900553335.1 uncultured Ruminococcus sp.
CGTCAGATGTGTATAAGAGACAGGATATATCCCTTGTAAATTCAAGCGTTTTTACTGCATTTTTTATACCCATTCCCGTAAGCCTCTCGGCACCCGAATCATCTATATCCTTTATATCAAGAATAACAAGATCGCAAAGCTCTATAGCTCTTTTTGACTTGTTTATATCTATTGCTCCCGATGTGTCTATAGCGCAGGAGATATCGTTTTCCTTTAAAAGACTGATAAGCTCACAAACAAATTCCGCCTGCAAAAGCGGCTCTCCTCCGGAAAGAGTGACTCCACCCTTTTTTATAAAACTTTTATACTCTAAAATCTTTTCAAGAACCTCTTTTGCAGTCATTTTATATTTTGCGTCTTTCATATTCCAGCTGTCGGGGTTGTGACAGTAAAGACACCTCAGCGGACATCCCTGCATAAAAACGATAAACCGAAGATTCGGACCGTCTACAGCTCCAAGACTTTCAAAAGAATGAATATACCCCATCCTTTCCATCAGAGTTTCTCGTGGAAGGTTCGGTTTATAACTTCCATCTGATACTCCTTCGGAAGCTTTATAAAGTTTACGGCATATCCCGATACACGAATTGTAAGCTGTGGATATTTTTCCGGATTTTCCATAGCATCTATCAGAGTTTCCCTATTTAAAACGTTTACGTTTATATGATGTCCCGTTTCCTTTGAATATCCGTCTAAAAGAGATACTAGATTTTCCTGACGCTCCTCCAGACTTTTTCCGAGCGAATCGGGAATAATTGAAAAGGTATATGAAATCCCGTCCTCCGAAAATTCAAACGGAAGCTTAGATACTGATAAAAGTGATGCTATACTTCCTTCCTTATCCCTTCCATGCATTGGGTTTGCTCCCGGCGCAAACGCTTCTCCTTTTTTTCTTCCGTCAGGAGTTGTTCCTGTCTTTTTGCCATATACAACGTTTGAAGTAATTGTCAAAACGCTGATTGTAGGCTTTGCGTTTCTATAAGTCTTAAGACGTTTCAGCTTTTTCATAAAATCAGTTACTACTCTTACAGCAAGCTCGTCAGCTTTATCGTCATTGTTCCCGAACTTAGGGTAATCCCCCTTAACTTCAAAATCAACCGCAATACCGTCTTCATTTCTGACAGGAGTTACTTTTGCATACTTTATTGCTGAAAGTGAGTCGGCTACTACCGACAATCCCGCTATTCCGCAAGCCATAGTGCGTACGAGCTCCTCGTGATGCAATGCCATCTGTATACGCTCGTATGCGTATTTGTCATGCATATAGTGAATTATATTAAGTGCGTCTATATAAACCTTTGCCAGCCATTCCAAAACCATATCATATCTGGCGTATACTTCTGAAAAGTCAAGCACTCCGTCTGAAACTTCGGGGATCACAGGTGCAACCTGTTCGCCGGAAATCTCGTCTTTTCCGCCGTTGATCGCATACAAAAGCGCTTTGGCGAGGTTTGCTCTTGCTCCGAAAAACTGCATTTGTTTGCCTATTTTCATAGCCGAAACACAGCAAGCAATCGCATAATCATCAGTGAAAAGTGGGCGCATAATATCATCGTTTTCATATTGGATAGAAGATGTTTCGATAGATATTTTTGCAGCATATTTCTTAAAGCTTTCAGGAAGCGACTCGCTCCACAAAACCGTCAGATTAGGCTCAGGAGCAGGCCCTAGGTTTTTAAGTGTGTGAAGAAAGCGAAAGCTCATCTTTGTCACCATGCTTCGCCCGTCAACACACATTCCTCCTATAGACTCTGTAACCCATGTCGGATCTCCTGAAAACAGTTCGTCATACGCAGGAGTTCTTAAAAATCTGACCATGCGAAGCTTCATGATAAAATGATCTACTATCTCCTGTACCTCGCTCTCGGTTATCCTTCCGACTTCTAAATCCTTTTCGGCATAAATATCTAAGAACGTAGACACTCGCCCAAGGCTCATAGCCGCTCCGTTTTGCTCCTTAACAGCCGCAAGATATGCAAAATAAAGCCATTGGACCGCTTCCTTAAACCCCTGAGCAGGACCGCTTATATCATAACCATAGCTTTTAGCCATTTCCTTAAGCTCCATAAGAGCTTTAATCTGTTCCGAAAGCTCCTCGATATGTTTTATATTATCCTCGCTCATCTGAGCCTTTTGCGCTTCATATTTTTCTTCTTTTTTATACTCAATGATTCTGTCAACTCCAAAAAGCGGAACCAATCTGTAATCTCCGATTATTCTTCCTCTGCCGTATGCGTCCGGAAGTCCTGTGATAATTCCTGAATGCCTGGCCTTTTTTATCTCGCTGTTATAGACGTCAAAAACTCCGTCGTTGTGAGTTTTTCTGTATTTAAAAATCTCTTCTATTCTTTCAGGAAGCTTTCTGTTGTACGCTTTCAAAGATGTATGAACCATTCTTATTCCTCCAAACGGCATAATAGCACGCTTCAGAGGCTTGTCGGTTTGAAGTCCAACAATTTCCTCAAGCTCTTTATCTATAAACCCCGGAGCATGAGAAGTTATAGACGAAACGGTGTTTTCATCAATATCCAAAACTCCGCCGGATTCCCTTTCTTGTTTCATAAGTTCTAAAACCTTTTTCCAAAGCTTTTTTGTCTTTTCAGTCGGCGGCTCTAAAAAGCTTTCGTCACCCTTATATTCAGTATAATGCTTAACTATAAAATCACGAACATCAAGCGTTTCCATCCAAGAGGTATTACTCATAAAATCGCTCCTTTCTTTAATAATTACAGTTTCCTGATTTTATAAATATATACTATTAGATTAAAACTTACCCATCAAAATTTTAAAATAAACTTTTATGTCAAATTACACAAATTTGTTGCAATAATCGGCGATTTATGATATACTGTTTTTTAATAACTGCATTACTGCAATAACCATAATCTAAGGTACAGTTTTGCTGTTTAATTTTTCAAGGGAGATATTTTTATTATGAAAGAACTTATGCTTGGAAACAAAGCGTTTGCAAGAGGACTTTATGAAGCCGGCTGCAAGGTTGTTTCTTCCTATCCGGGAACACCGTCTACGGAAATAACCGAGGAAGCCGCAAAATATGATGAAATCTACGCTGAATGGGCGCCTAACGAAAAGGTCGCTATGGAGGTTGCTCTCGGTGCGTCTATTGCAGGCGCAAGAAGCTTTTGCGGAATGAAGCACGTTGGACTTAACGTTGCCGCAGATCCTTTATATACAGCTTCTTATACAGGAGTAAACGGAGGTATGGTAATCGCCGTTGCGGACGATCCGGGAATGCACTCTTCTCAAAATGAGCAGGATTCACGTCATCACGCAATAGCTTCAAAGGTATTAATGCTTGAGCCGTCCGACAGCTTGGAATGCAAGGAATTTACAAAAAAAGCTTTTGAACTTTCCGAAGAGTTTGACACACCGGTCATTATGCGTCTTTCAACTCGTGTTTCTCACTCGCAGTCATCTGTTGAGCTTTGTGACAGAGAGGAAATGCCGTTAAAGCCATATGTAAAGGATCCGTCAAAATATGTAATGATGCCGGGATTTGCAAGAGGCCGCCATGTTGTTGTTGAAGAGAGAACAAAAAAGCTTGTGGAATATGCCGAAAATTCGCCTCTTAACAGCATGGAGCATAACAACTCCGAGATAGGCGTTATCACAAGCGGAGTTGCTTATACATATGCAAAGGAAGCTTTAGGCAACAAAGTCGGATTCTTAAAGCTCGGAATAGTTAATCCTCTTCCCCAAAAGCTTATAAAAGACTTTTGTTCAAAATACAAAAAGGTTTACGTTATAGAAGAGCTTGACGGAATAATTGAAAGCCACTGCAAAACGCTTGGTCTTGACGTTTCAGGTAAGGAAATTTTCGGATATTTGGGTGAGCTTTCGCAAAGCATTATCAAAGAGAAACTTTTAGGCGAAAAAGCTGAGAGCTGTTCGCTTGACGATAACATTCCTATAAGACCTCCTGTTATGTGTGCAGGTTGTCCGCACAGAGGACTTTTTTACAGTCTTAAAAAGCTTGGCCTTACCGTTTCGGGAGATATAGGCTGTTACACCTTAGGCGCTGCCGCTCCTTTGCAGGCCATGGATTCAACTATTTGTATGGGAGCATCAATTTCTGCGCTTCACGGCTTTAATAAAGCGTTAGATGGCGCTGACAAAAAGAGCGTTGCGGTTATTGGTGATTCTACATTTATGCACAGCGGAATGACAGGACTTGTAAACATTGCTTACAATGCTTCAAATTCGCTTGTAATAATACTGGACAACTCGATCACCGGAATGACAGGTCATCAGCAAAATCCTACAACAGGAAAGAATCTTAAGGGCGATCCTGCCGCAGCGGTAAATCTCGAAGAGCTTTGCAAGGCGATAGGAATCAAAAATGTTAAAGTCGTAGACCCTTATAAAATGAGCGAGTGCGAAAAAGTCATAAAAGAAAGCGTTGAGCTTGACGAGCCATGCGTTATTATCTCACGCCGTCCTTGTGCGCTCTTAAAATACGTTAAGCACAACCCGCCTCTTAAGGTGAATACTGATAAATGCGTAGGCTGCAAGCAATGCCTTAAGATCGGCTGTCCTGCAATTTCGATCCACGACGGAAAATGCGTAATTGATCATACTCAGTGCGTAGGCTGCGGAATATGCAAGGAAATGTGCAGGCTTGACGCTATCGGAGAATAGACATTGGAATACATAGATGTATATGACATTCATAAAAATAAAATCCGCATCGTACCCCGTGGAAGTAAGCTTTTAGACGGTGAATTCAGATTGGTCGTTCATATCTGCGTTTTTAACTCGCAGAACCAAATGCTTATACAAAAAAGAGTTTTGTCTAAAAAAAGTTTTCCGGGAAAATGGGATATTTCTGTTGGAGGAACTGTTCAAGCAGGTGAAACAAGCAGTACTGCTGCCGGCCGTGAACTAAAGGAAGAAATAGGAATAGATTTTGACTTTGAAAACCATAGACCTTTTATAACTTCCAGCTTCACGGGCGGCTTTGACGATTTTTATTTAATTGAATGCGATAAAGAAGCAACATCGTTTAAGCTTCAGGCCGAAGAAGTCGAAAAAGTTATGTGGGCTGATAAGAAAACTGTTCTGTCAATGATTGACAGCGGCGAATTCATCCCCTATCACAAAGGCTTTATCGAAATGTTGTTCGACATGAGAAACGATTATGGAACTATTATCGGATACTGATTAAGGAAAGGAATATTTGTTATGGAAACAAAATCAATTATGATAGTCGGCGTAGGAGGACAGGGTTCCCTTTTAGCGTCACGTCTTTTGGGAAACGTGCTTTTGTCACAAGGCTTTGACGTTAAAGTCTCCGAGGTTCACGGAATGAGTCAAAGAGGCGGTTCGGTAGTTACCTATGTAAAATACGGTGAAAAGGTTTACTCTCCCGTGATCGAAAAAGGCGAAGCTGACGTAATTATAAGCTTTGAGGAGCTTGAAGCGGCAAGATACCTGCCATATCTCAAAAAAGGCGGTCATATCATCACATCAACGCAAAAGATCGATCCTATGCCGGTAATTACAGGCGCTGCTGAATATCCGACTGACATCGTTAAGAAGATATCAGAAAAAGGAGTTAAGGTAACTGCTGTTGACGCTTTATCTCTCGCTGAGGAGGCAGGAAACTCAAAAGCGTCCAACGTCGTTTTAATGGGTGTTGCATCAAAATCGACTGACTTTGATGTAAGTGTTTGGCAGGAAGCAATTTCCGCTTGCGTACCGCCGAAATTTTTAGAGCTTAACCAAAAAGCATTTGAGCTTGGCAGAGAAGCAGTATAGAAATTATTTTAAACGACAAATATTCAGCTAAAAATACATCGGAGGAAAATTTAATGACAGAAGAAAAAAACTATTATCAAAAAGAAATTGAGTGCATGGATTTAGAAGATATTCAAAAGCTTCAATCTGAGCGGCTCGCAGCACAGGTCAAGCACGTTTGGGATAATGTGCCGTACTACCGCAAAAAAATGGAGGAAAAGGGCGTTACTCCAGATGATATTAAAGGAATCGAGGATTTACATAAGCTTCCGTTTCTTACAAAGGCAGATTTAAGGGACGCTTATCCTTACGAACTTCTTGCAAAACCGCTTTCCGACTGCGTAAGGATTCAGTCTACAAGCGGAACAACAGGAAAAAGGGTAGTTGCGTTTTACACTCAGCACGACCTTGATCTTTGGGAGGAGTGCTGTGCAAGAGCGATAGTTGCCGCAGGAGGTACGAACGAAGATGTTTGTCAGGTTTGCTACGGATACGGTCTTTTCACAGGAGGCCCGGGACTTAACGGCGGTTCTCACAAGGTTGGCTGTCTTACGCTTCCGATGTCATCAGGAAACACAGAGCGGCAGATTCAGTTTATGAGAGATCTAGACTCGACAATTCTCTGCTGTACTCCGTCATATGCAGCATATATCGGAGAAACGCTTCATGATATGGGATACACAACCGATGATATTAAGCTTAAAGCAGGAATTTTCGGAGCTGAGCCTTGGACTGAAGAAATGAGAAAAGAAATAGAAAAGTCCCTTGGCATTAAAGCGTATGACATTTACGGTCTTACAGAAACAAGCGGCCCGGGAGTTGCTTTTGAATGTGAAGAGCAAACCGGTATGCACATTTGTGAAGATCACTTTATACCGGAAATTATCAACCCGGAAACAGGCGAGGTTTTGCCTGACGGTGAAAAGGGAGAGCTTGTTTTCACAAGCATCACCAAAGAAGCGTTCCCGCTCCTAAGATACAGGACACGTGACATTTGCATACTTTCAAGAAAAAAATGCTCATGCGGAAGAACTCTTATAAAAATGACAAAGCCTATGGGCAGAAGCGACGATATGCTTATTATCAAAGGCGTAAACGTCTTCCCATCTCAGATAGAATCTGTTTTACTTAAAATGGGAAATGCAACTCCAAATTATCAGATCATCGTTGACAGAATAAACAACGCAGATACGTTTGAAATTAAAGTTGAGCTTTCAGACAGTATGTTCACCGACGGAATTGATACGGTCGATAAACTTGAGAAAAAGCTTTCCGTAGATATTCACAACATTTTAGGAATAAAAGCAAAGATAAGTCTTGTTGCTCCGAAGAGTATTCCACGTTCCGAGGGAAAGGCTATAAGAGTAATTGACAAGAGAAAGCTTGTATAAGAAAAACAACTGAAAACGGCACTTGATTTTTTGAATCAAGTGCCGTTTTTCTATCTATTTCTTACCTCTTCTCTCAAAAGTTTCTCTAAGGTCTTTTAAGGTTTCTGAAAGAGGACGCTCTGTTCTAAGAGGAAAGAAAAAGCGATGCCTTTGCGCTCTTTTTTCCTGAAAAGCATGTATCTGCGATTTCAAGCGTTCATATTTGACAATAACATCGTTTTCCTCTGCAAACTGTTTTAGCTTCACTAAAATGCGTGATGAATATATGACATCAATAATAAACACTCCGAAAAACAACCCAATAAAAAATGAAAACGCCAAGTTTTCCGAAAGCCAAACCAGCGCATTGATAATATGAGGATGAATCAGAAAATAATAAACAGCACCGAGCAAAGCCCATGCCAAAGAAAACTTAGGGCAGATGATACCCTGAATATTTCCCCATTCATTTCTGTAATCCCAAAGCCGCACCTTAGCGACTTTCAAGCTTATTATTCCCGCTATATACTCAATCGCTGTCATACAAACCGCCATAGTCAAAAAGAGTGCTGCTTTTTCAAAAAACGGATTGTCAATAAGTTCAAATTTCTCAATACTTGCAATAAGGAACAGAATACACAGCCCGCAGCCATAAAGCGGAAGATATGGTCCTATACAAAATCCCGGATTTATCCACTTGCGCTGCGGATTGGAAGAGGATATAAAACGCCTGAAAAACAGCTCCATCACCCACCCGAGCGTAGATCCGATAAAAAATAAAAATGCCAATGTCAAAAAAAGATTCATGTGCCTTTCCTCTTTCTTAAAAATCACCCATAATACAAAAGACTCCTAAGTGATGTTTAACTTAAGAGTCTATGCAAAATTTAACGTCTACTGCTCCATGCCGATCTTTACAGCATTCATATTTACGTCAACAAGATTTTTCTTTCTTGGAGGGATCGCTTTTTCAAAAGCAGCTTTAAGCGTATCAACAGATACGATGTTCGTTTCCTTTATAAATTTTCCGAGCAGGATAATATTTGCCATTCCCGTCATACCGTTTTCATCTGCAAGCGATGATGCAGGAACATAAAAAACAGAAATATCATCTCTGTCGCTCTTTTTGTCTATCATAGAGCTGTCAGCGATTACAATACCGCCCGGCTTTACATGATCAATAAACTTATCAAAGCTCGGTTCGTTCATGACGATAAGCATATCGGGATCAATTACCAAAGGAGAACCTATAGGATCATCAGATATGCACACCGAACAGTTTGCAGTTCCTCCCCTCATCTCAGGGCCATATGACGGAAGCCAAGAGATCTCCTTGTTGTCCATAAGTCCTGCATATGCCAAAATTTTTCCGGCAAATAAAATTCCCTGACCGCCGAAGCCTGCCAAAACAATTTCATTAAGCATTCTTTTCGCCCTCCTCTCTGACATTTACATCTTTATACACTCCGAGAGGATAATAAGGAATCATTTCATTCCTCAAACGGTCAAGAGCCTCAACAGGCGAAAGTCCCCAGTTCGTAGGACAGGTTGACAATACCTCAACAATAGAAAATCCACGCTTTTCCTTCTGATTCTCAAACGCTTTTCTAATTGCCTTTTTAGCCTCGTTGATGTGAGGAACACTGTCAACCGCAACTCTTTGTGCTAGCGCCGTTCCTGAAAGTGTTGAAAGCATTTCGCAAACCTTCACAGGATAGCCCTGAACCAAAGGATCTCTTCCGTAAGGAGTTGTTTGCGTTATTTGTCCCGGAATGGTAGTAGGCGCCATCTGTCCGCCTGTCATTCCGTAAGTTGTGTTGTTTATGAAAATAACGACAATGTTTTCTCCTCTTGTCGCAGCATGAACCGTTTCACAGGTTCCTATTGCAGCGAGGTCACCATCACCCTGATATGTAAAAACAAATGAGTCGGGCTTTGCACGCTTAACTCCGGTTGCAACGGCAGGCGCTCTTCCGTGCGGCGCTTCGATCATATCGCAATTAAAATAATCATATGCCATTACTGAGCATCCTACAGGACAGATACCAATAGTATCGCCCTCAATTCCCATTTCATCAATTACCTCGCTTAAGATTCTATGTACGATACCGTGTGTACATCCCGGGCAATAATGCGTGGGCACATCACAATATGCGTGAGGTCTTTTATATACTACTGCCATTACTTTGCACCCCCGATTTTAATAATCTCTTCTAAAACTTCAGCAGGCTTTGGAATTACTCCGCCCGTTCTTCCGAAAAATGACACAGGTATCTTGCACTCGGTTGCAAGCTTAATATCGTCAACCATCTGCCCCATGCTCATCTCAACACTTAAAATATTCTTTGCGTTTTCAGTTGCCGCCAAAAGCTCCTTTTCAGGGAATGGCCACAATGTTTTAGGTCTGAACAGTCCTGCTTTTACTCCCTTTTCACGAGCGAGATTAACTGCGCTCTTAGCTACTCTTGCAGTTGCTCCGAATGCACAAACAACAATCTCAGCGTCATCGCACAAATAAACCTCAGCGTCCGTTTCCTCCGCCTTAATTTTATCGTATTTGGCAAAACGGTCTATTACCTGTCTCTTATACACATCT
>USCU01000030.1 GCA_900553335.1 uncultured Ruminococcus sp.
AAACAGGTGTTGCTGTAACAGCAGTTGGATTTATAATTTTATTGTGCATTATACCCGTTTACAGAAAATCGCATCCTAAAAAGGAACACAAGCCTATAAACTGGGGAATCGTTTTAACGTGGATTGTAGGAATAATCGGAGCATTGATAATGGGTTATGGCATGAGCAGGGTAATGGTAGAAGGTGCCGGACAAACCGATATGATTGTCGGAATAATTACAGGTGTTGTAGGATTATTGATATGCGTATTAAACTATCCGATTTATTCATATATTAAGGGAAATGAAAAATAGACTAAAAGTTTTTACGAGTTTGGAAAAGGCTGATCGAATTTTTTTCTTTTTGATGCTTATGACTGTTGGAAATGTTTTGTCAGCAACGGTAAAATTTATTTTTTCAATAACAATTCCATCCTTGTGGTTTGGTGTGAATGCAGGATTTGGGATCGTATTATCTATTTCGAGATTTTTCTCTATCAATGCTTACATAAAACTAAAAAGTAAGAAGGATGAAAAGAGCAAAAAGAAAATCGGTTTGAAAAATTATCTTCACAACGGCATACTTTTAATACTGCTTGGAATTATGTATTTTTTCGTGAGCGTATATATGTTTTATAAAGGTACAAAAACATATATGCATGAGTACTTAACTTATTTGGTTGCATTGATAGCTTTTTGGTCGGTAGGCTCAGCCATTTATGGAATGGTAAAGTATAAAAGAGATAAAAGTCCTGTGATTAAAGCTGTCAAAATAACGAATTTCGCTAATGCTCTTACAGCTATCGTTCTTACACAGGTTACGCTATTAAATACTTTTTCAAAGAATTATGATTCGGTAAGTATAAACGGCTGTACCGGAATAACAGTAAGCTTGATCATAATGATACTGGGATTATACATGATATTGGGTATAAGAAAAGCAGCTCTCTTATCATTCTAAGAGAGCTGCTTTTTAATTGATCCCCTCTAAGTTAAATTCGGGTGTAAAGTCGCTTTTTGCGGATTCACGCATCTGCGAAAAACCGTTTAATCCAAGTTCTTCAGCGAGCGTCAAAACCTTTTTGTATTCATATGTTGAAACTTTCCTGTCGAGTTTTGTTCCCTTAACACGACTGTTTGGCGTGTACTGATTCATTATGCTTACTAAAAAATCTCCCGAAATGTTTTGTGAGATCCATTTTAAAATCTCAAGGCTGTCCTCGTGACAACCAGGCAGAATAAGATGACGTATAATGAGTCCTTTTTTTAAAAGTCCTTTATCGTCATAAATTAAATCGCCAACCTGCCGTTTCATTTCTAAAATTGCTTCCTTCGCAAATTCAAAATAGTTTTCTGCGGCGGAATGTTTTTTCGATAAAACAGAAGAACGGTATTTTAAATCGGGAAGATAAATATCTATATATCCGTCCCAAAGCTTTAAGGTTTCTTTCTTTTCGTAGCCTGACGAATTGAATACAATCGGAATACTAAGCTTGGGCTTTGCAATATCAAGAGCCTTTAATATGGGGAAGCTGAAGTGCGACGGTGTAACAAGATTTATATTGTGTGCACCTTTTTGTTCAAGGCTAAGAAAAATATCTGAAAGCTGTTCAGGTGTTATTTGTTTGCCGAAGCAGTCATGAGAAATAACTTCATTTTGACAAAACACGCAGGACAGACTGCACCCTGAGAAAAAAACTGTACCGCTTCCTGCTGTTCCGCTTATAGGCGGTTCTTCGTATTTGTGAAGATATGCCTTTGCAGCAGTTATTTTTTCTCCCATTTTGCAGAAGCCTAAAGATATGCTTCTGTCAACCTTACATTCCCTTGGACAGAGCGAGCAAATCAATTCCTTTCACTCCTAAACGAAGCAACAGGAAGTCCGTTTTTTCCAAAAAGATTGACATCTGCGTAATTTACCCATTGATAACGAACGGCACAAACCGCTTTATCGCAATCAATTATTATTTTGTCACCGTCTATTTCTGCGCTTGCAGGCTCGTAATCTTTTCCGTCATATGATATTTCAAACCCAATAGGTGATTCACCGAATTTTAAGACGAGTTCTCCGCCGGTATTTTTAAAGCTTACGGTAATAGTATCTCCGTTTTGAGAAAATCCGTCAAATTCAGGTGCGTCAGACTCGCATTTTATACCGTATACTTTATTGAGTGCCAGATACGCAAGCCTTTGTCCGACGGGGAGTTTATCTGTTGGGTGAATATTATCCAGTTCTCCGCAGTCAAGCGCAATCGCTGTATATACATTTTTATTTTTCTTAGCGGCATTTTGCTGCGCTTCTCTTACAACAGGCCATGTTTTATCGTCCGGGGCGTTTGTATATCCCATCATAGGAAGCGATACGCATATAAACGGAAGATTTTCATCCTCAAAATAACCTCTCCATGCGTTTATAAGAACGTTAAATACAGCGTCGTACCGTTCACAAACTGAGGTATCCTCTTCGCCCTGATAATAAATTATACCTCTTAATGCTATCGGAGCGATACGGGACAGCATAATATCGTAAAGACCGCTTAGACGAAACGGATTTGTTAGTCCCATAGGTCCGGGAAATCGGTTTTCTCCTGCATAGTCTAAAGCATCTTCCCAAGAACCTTTTGGGTTTTTGGCGTAAAACTCTCCGAGCTTTTTGTTCCACTCAGCATGATAAATCTTATATGCCTCATAGTCATTTATCTGCTGTTCAGGGGTTTTATCTCCGACCTTTTGATCGTAGTCTTTAACGTAAAGAGCTGTGATTTCATTTTGCTCAAGCGTTTTTCGGTCAACCCAAACGCTTGCTGAGTTCCGCCAAAATTGCATCCGATTATTCCGACAACAAGGTCAAGCTCATCTTCAAGCATCTTACCGAAATGAAATGCAACTGCACTCCATTCCTTAGCCTTTTCATAAGATCCGAAGGTCCATTCGCTTGTAGCTTCGGCTTTATAAAATTCGTCGTTTTTGTATTCCATTCTCGGAACATTGTAATAGCGAATGCGGCTGTTCGCAGCGTCAGTCAGGTATTTTTCTGAATCCTTTGCAGCCGATATCGCAAGCTCCATATTAGACTGACCTCCGGCAAGCCAAACCTCGCCGACGGCAATGTTTTTTCTTGTAATCGTTTCAAGGCCGTTTGTAACATAAAGCTCTATTCCCGTCCTTTTAGAAAGGGGAGGAAATCTTGCGATAAATTCGTTGCCGATTACCTCTGCGGTTTTTGAAACTCCGTCTAAAGAAATATGGATTTCATCGCCGCTACGGCAGCTTCCGAAAATTCGTATTTCCTTATCTCTTTGTAAAACCATATTGTCTTTAAATACAGCAGCAAGTTTCATGTTGTTTTCACTCCTTGACTTATCTTCTTGCGTTTGCAAGCATAAGCTTGATTCTGTTTTCTTGATTAACCTTTGTAGCGCCCGGATCGTAGTCAATAGCTACGATATTTGCATTTGGATAAGCCTGCTTAATAACTCGGCTCATTCCCTTTGCAACTATGTGGTTAGGGAGGCATCCGAAAGGCTGAGTGCAGATAATATTTTCTGTTCCCGTTTCAGCCAGCGCCGCCATCTCAGCGGTTATAAGCCAGCCCTCACCCATTTTAACACCTTGGTTTATATATTTGTCGGCATATTTTCTAAGTTCTTCAAAGTCGTGAGGAGGGAAAAATTCGCCGTGTTCCTCGATTACTTTTATTTGTTGTTTCTGGAACTTGTAAAGAACATCATATCCAATATCGAACATGAGTGTTCTCGCTGTAAAAGTGTCGTATAAACGCTTGTCGTTAATTGAATCGGAAGCACAGTACAAAACGAAATCCAAAAGTCCGGGGACATACGGCTCGCAGTCCTCTGAAATCAAAAACTCGTTAAGGTCATTATTTGCAAGAGGGGAGTATTTAACATAAATCTCTCCAACGATCCCGACTCTCGGCTTTTTGTCTTTTGTTCTCGGTATCGCCTTAAATCCGTCGAGAATCTGTCTGTAAATCTTCTTTGTATTAAAATATTTGTTGTGCTTGAGTGCGTAAGAAATTTTATCCTGCCAATCTGCCAAAACCTTGTCGGTGTCACCTTTGTTTATCTCATAGGGGCGGCATTGATTATAGAGAAGCATCAAAAGATCTCCGTACATTACAGCGTAAATAAGCTTAAGTGCAATGTTTGGCGTTATTTTAAAGGACGACTGTTTTTCGAGTCCCGAGAAATTAAGGGAAATAACCGGAACCTGCGGGAAGTCCGCCGCTAATGCTTTTCTTAAAAGATGGATATAATTTGACGCTCTGCATCCTCCGCCTGTTTGAGAAATCATAAGAGCAGTTTTGTTTACGTCATACTTTCCGCTTTTAAGTGCCTCCATAAACTGACCTACTACTAAAAGTGCCGGGTAACAGGTGTCGTTGTGAACGTTTTTAAGTCCCTCGTCAATGACGCTTCTTGTAGATGTCTGCAAAAGCTCCAGCTTATATCCATACTCTTCCAAAATGGCGATGATAAGCTTAAAATGAATGGGAAGCATATCGGGAACTAAAATAGTATATTCTTTTTTCATTTCATTTGTCAAAAAAGGTTTGTTGACTCTGCTGGAACCTGACATTTTATTTTCCCTCCTTTTCTTCTATTGACGCTACAAGACTTCTGAGTCTTATTTTTGCAGCGCCTAGATTGTTTATCTCGTCGATTTTAAGCTGTGTATAAAGCTTTCCTTTTTCCTCTAAAATAGCTCTGATCTCGTCTGTGGTAACTGCATCTATTCCGCATCCGAATGAAACGAGCTGAACAAGCTGCATATCAGGCTGTGTGGTAACATATTGTGCGGCACGGTACATTCTTGAATGATACGTCCATTGATTCAAAACGTCCAAATCAGGAACTTCACTTAATGATGCTACTCCGTCTTCTGTTACAACTGCAAGCCCCAGGGAAGCGATAAGCTTGTGTATTCCGTGATTTATTTCAGGGTCGATATGATAAGGCCTTCCGGCTAAAACAATGATTTTTTTACCACGCTTCCTTGCATCGAGAATTATCTCCTGTGTTTTAGTTTCTATTTTTTTGCGGTATCTCATTTGCTCTGAGAACGCTTTGTTTAAAATTGCATAAACCTGATCCTTTGTGATGCCAAATCTTTTAAGCGCTCTTGCCAGTGCCTTTGCCGTGTGGTTTTTTCGGTTTATATCAATATACGGATATATAAAGTTGTCATCGTTTAGCTGAGGCATATTAGCTTTTAATAACTCAGGATAGTATGCTACAACAGGACAGTTGTAATGATTATCCTGCCCGCCCTCGTCAACGTTATAGCTCATGCACGGATAAAATATGAAATCTGCTCCATTTTCCAAAAGGCTGATTATATGTCCGTGAGCAAGCTTTGCAGGATAGCATACGGTGTCTGACGGAATTGTCTGCTGACCTTTGTAATAGGTTTCTCTTGTGGATTCCTCACTTAAAATGACTTCAAAGCCTAAAGATGTAAATACCGTATGGAAAAACGGCAAAAGGTCATAATAAGAAAGCGAAAGAGGAAGTCCAACCTTAGCAATAGGCTTTTCAGGTTTAATACCCTCATAATCTCTGATAAGATTGTATTTGTATTCCACCATATTTTCGCCGATATCATCTTTTTTTATTCCCGCACCCTTTTCGCATCTGTTGCCTGAGATGAAGCGGTGTCCGTCGTTGAATTTTATGATAGTGAGATTGCAGTGCGCTGTGCAGCCCTTACAAACAGCAGCTGTTGAGGAGTATGAAAAATCTTTAAGAGCATCGTTTGAGATAAGAGCCGATTTAAAGCTGTCACCCGACTTCTCCTTAGCGTAAAGAGCGCATCCGAACGCCCCCATAAGTCCTGCGATTGCAGGTCTTATAACATTTCTTCCAAGCTCCTTTTCAAAAGAACGCAAAACGGCGTCGTTTAAAAAAGTTCCGCCCTGAACAACAATGTTCTTCCCAAGCTCATCAACATTTTTTGCTCTGATAACCTTGTAAATTGCGTTTTTGATAATTGAAGAGGAAAGACCTGCGGAAATATCCTCGACACTTGCACCGTCCTTTTGAGCTTGTTTTACAGAGCTGTTCATAAATACGGTGCATCGGCTTCCAAGCTCAACAGGCGCTTTTGCAAAAAGCCCTATTCTTGCAAAGTCGGCTATTTCGTATCCCAAAGCTTTGGCAAACGTCTGTATGAACGAGCCGCATCCGGACGAACAGGCTTCGTTGAGCATTATGCTGTCGATTGCGTTGTTTTTAATTTTAAAGCATTTTATGTCCTGTCCGCCAATGTCAATTATAAAATCAACTTCCGGACAGAAATATGAAGCCGCCTTAAAGTGCGCTACAGTTTCTACTATTCCGAAGTCAACCCCAAGTCCTGCTTTTATAAGCTCCTCGCCGTAGCCGGTAACAGCAGATGCTTTGATGTTAAGCTTATTGCTTGAAAGCGAATAAATCTCTTTTACCTTTTCTGCAATAATGTCGAGCGGCTGACCTTTATTAGAGCAGTAATGATTATAAAGAAGCTTTCCGTCCTCGGTTATAAGCACAAGCTTTGTAGTGGTAGAACCTGCGTCTATTCCGAGATATGCGTTTCCTTCGTAGGTTTTAATATCCTCATATTGCAAGTCGCTTTTTTTGTGACGCTCTACAAATTCTACATAGTCCTCCTGAGTTTCAAAAAGAGGATCGGAAACAACGATATTATCGCTCGCTTTTGCGTTTATTATTTTTTCAAGAGCTTCAGTTATCGTCATAGGCTCGCTCACATCATCAGCTTGCAGCGCTGATCCGTAAGCCATAAAGCAAGGTGCAAGCTCCGGAAAAATTGCGTGTTCATCGTCTAGGTCAAGTGTTTTTACAAAAGCTTTTCTCAAGGCGCTTAAAAATGACAGAGGTCCTCCTAAAAAGAGTACATTCCCGCCGATTTTTCGTCCTTGTGCAAGTCCGGAAACGGTTTGGTCAACAACAGCCTGGAAGATCGAAGCGGCAATATCCTCTTTCTTTGCACCCTGATTTAAAAGCGGCTGAATATCACTTTTGGCAAAAACTCCACAGCGTGAAGCTATAGGGTAAAGCTTTGTGCTGTTTAATGCCATATCGTTCAGTTCATCGGGCGTAACGCCTAAAAGAGTAGCCATCTGATCAATAAATGCGCCTGTTCCTCCAGCGCATGATCCGTTCATTCGCTGTTCAACACCGCCGGTCAAAAATATTATCTTTGCATCTTCTCCGCCAAGTTCAACTACAACATCGGCAGAAGGATAAGATTTGTTTACCGCAACAAAAGCGGCATAAACCTCTTGTGTAAAATCTATTCCGCTTGTGTTTGCGATTCCAAGTCCGGCAGAACCTGTGATCATGATTTTAAATTTATCGTTTGGAAAGTCTTTTTGAATTTCCCTAAGCTGTTCGGCAACCGTTTCCTTTACCTTGGAAAAATGACGCTCATATTTTGTTCTGATTATATCTCCATCGCTCAAAATAACGGTTTTAACTGTAGTTGAACCGACGTCAATTCCCAAGCAATACACTTTTTCCATACATATAATCTCCTTTGAACTTCATATGTGTAATCAAGGTTATTATAGCACATTGATGTCAAAAAAGAAAGTCTTTTCGCAAAAATAACATATCTTTGAAGCAGGAATTTTTTGAAAAGTAAAAAATACCGAAAAAATTTTCTTGATTTTTTGGTAATGCTGTGATATAATATTTATCACTGATTTAAAAGCTTTGATAAAGAATATGCGGAATTATCCAAATTAATTAAAAGTTTCGGTTTAACTCTTTGAAAATCTCAGGCTTTTGATTATGCTATGTGGTGCGAGGGCATTAAAACATAGGTAATTGTTATAGATATGCGGATATGGCGGAATAGGCAGACGCGCTGGCTTCAGGTGCCAGTCGGGGCAACTCGGTGCAGGTTCAAGTCCTGTTATCCGCACCAAATAAGACAACCGATTTTGATACAAGGTCGGGTGTCTTTTTCTGTGCCTGAAAACGCCTTATTTCAAGGGATTTTCTGCTTTTCAGAATAAAAATCTATGACCGCTGTGATGGTTTTCACGGCGGTCATTTTGCGCTATTTTATGATTTTTGCCCTGCTTTAAATTTCAAATCGTGTGATTTATGGGGTTTCGTGTGATTATTGGGGTATTGAGTGATTGTTGATATACGGAGGTTATCAACAAGTTGAATATATTTGCTGTCATGCGAAAGTTCGGGACGGTTGAAAATTTGATAATTTTGTAGTATAATCTCTTTGACTTAAAACAACAAACTGTAATTTTAAAGGAGCATTAAAATGAAGTGGACAAACGGAATGATAAAACAGATTGCCCTTCAGCAGTCAGCAATAGATGCCAATTGTAGCGTTAAAGATTTTAACTGTAGTAAGAATGTGGTAACTGTTTCAAAAGAAAACAAATTAGCAAGAAAGTATTTAAAACTTCCGCATGTGTGCAACTTAATATCATATGGAGATAATATTGTTGCAACTGTTTCAGAAGAGTATAGAGACATTGTCGAGAAATACATCAATAAATATCCAGTAGAACATTGCTTTGAGACACCTAACATGCATGTTCTAAATGATGCATTTCAAAAATTAGGATTTCGCGTGTGTTTTATGGCTGAATATTTTTTACCGGATATTTCTGTGTTGACCGCATTGGCATGTAATTATGAACTAAAAATTTTATATGCAGAAGATTTTAAAGAACTATACACAGCAGATTGGAGCAATGCATTATGCGAAAAACGTAAGGAGTTGGATGTTCTTGGAGTTGGAGCATTCTATAATGGAAAACTTATAGGGTTAGCTGCATGCTCTGCAGACTGTGAAACTATGTGGCAGATTGGAGTTGATGTGCTTCCAGAATATCGGAGAAAAGGAATAGCATCGGCATTAACCAGTAGATTAGCAATAGAAATATTAGAAAGAGATAAGGTCCCATTCTACTGTTGTGCATGGTCGAATCTGAAATCTACGAGAAATGCAATAAAAAGCAGATTTCGTCCGGCGTGGGTTGAAATGACAGTAAAGTCTGCTTCAACTGTGGATGAAATGAATATGTAATTGTAAGGCGCAAATTACAATTTACCGAACCAAACAACAGAATAACATTTGCGTCTTTTTTGCTCCTGTGCGTCTTTGTATCGATTTCAGTGGTCTTTGCCAGACATATATATCTAAATAGCACCGTTTTTCGGTGCTATTTTTATTTGTCAAACAAAACCTCTTATGATTTATTCCTGTCTCTTATACACATCTGACGCTGCCGA
>USCU01000031.1 GCA_900553335.1 uncultured Ruminococcus sp.
GCTTATCGGAGTAGGCTCAAGTATTTGCGGTGGTTCAGCGATTGCGGCGACAGCTCCTGTTATTGACGCAGATGATGAAGAAATAGCACAGAGCATTTCCGTTATCTTTTTGTTTAACGTAATAGCGACGCTTATATTTCCAACGATCGGAGGATTTCTCGGACTTACAAACGAAGGCTTCGGACTTTTTGCGGGAACAGCTGTAAACGATACTTCGTCCGTTACGGCGGCGGCAGCTGCTTGGGACGGGATTCATGGAAGCAACACGCTGGACACAGCGACTATTGTAAAGCTTACAAGAACGCTGGCGATTATTCCCATAACTTTGGTGCTTGCTTTTGTAAGACTTAGAAGAGAAAAAAAGAGTGCTGAGGAAAGCGCTTCAAGCGTAAATCTTAAAAACATATTTCCGATGTTTATTTTGTACTTTATTTTAGCGTCGGTTATTACAACGCTTGTTACAACCGTTTTCAGCGGCAGCTCTGCTGTACTTGATACAGCAAATTCTGTCTTTGGATTTTTAAAAGATTTGAGTAAGTTTTTTATTATAATGGCAATGTCTGCAATAGGGCTAAACACAAATATAGTTGGACTAGTGAAATCCGGTGGAAAGCCGATACTTCTGGGCTTTTGCTGCTGGGTTGCAATTACAGGTGTGAGCCTTTTAATGCAGCATGTAATCGGAGTTTGGTAAAAGATATGACAGTTAAGAAATATATGCGTATTCAAGGGCGTGAAACTGCTTATCGAACAGGTAAGCCTGTAGGCGTATTTATTCTGAATTGGCGGAGGATAAGAGATGGTGTTTACAGCAAAGAAGACTGTGAGCTTTTTGAGAAAACAGAAAGCTGGTTTAAAGAGCACTTGCCTGAACCTCCGTTTTATGGAAATGACAATGAAAATCCACAGGGAGCAATAACGTATTTTAAAACCGAAGGCTTTGAAATGATGAGGGAGAAAGCGGATATACTTACATCATTGCTTGACAAGTATAAAATACCGTATGATATTGTATATACAGATTATGTAGGAAAAATAATATACGAAGACGAATATCAGGTTGGTGTTATTGACGAAGATTGAAAGGACTGAAATAATGAGTGCAGTAAAAATAGACATAAACGACTTAGACAAATATTTTGTAAAGTCAGAGCTTATACCTGCCATTGCATTTGATGTTGATACAAAGACGGTGCTTATGCTTGCCTATATGAACAAAGAGAGCCTTAAAAAAACTCTTGAAACAGGGTATACATGGTACTGGAGCCGTTCCCGTCAGGAGTTTTGGAACAAGGGTGCAACAAGCGGACATCTGCAAAAGGTTATATCTGTTTTTAGTGACTGCGATGATGATACATTGCTTTTAAATGTTAAGCAGACGGGATCGGCTTGCCATACAGGCGCTTACAGCTGTTTTTTCAATGAAATGTACAACGAGGAGGAAAAATAAAATGACGGTATATGAAGAGATTTTCGAGGTAATAAAGACTCGTAAGGCGGCTTTTGAAAGCGGTACAGCTCAGGAGAACAGCTATACCTGTTATCTGTTTGACAAGGGTGTAGATAAGATTTGCAAAAAGGTCGGGGAGGAAGCGACCGAAACAGTCATTGCAGCAAAAAACGGAGATAATGATGAACTTAAAAACGAAATCAACGATCTTTTGTATCACATAATGGTTTTGTGTGCAAATCAGGGACTTGAGTGGAGCGAGATTGAAAAGGTTTTAGATGAAAGAAATGAAAAAATCGGAAATCTAAAGAAGTTTCATACGGTTGATAAGAATACATAAATATGTAGGCGGTGAGGTTTTTCTCACCGCTTTTTTGCAGTATTTAGAACATATTAGAAAAGTCCTCAACCATGCTTCCGATTGCTCTCATAGCTTTTCCTGCATTCGATTTAAGGTTTTTCTTGTTCTTCTTGGTTGCACAGCACATAGCATATGTTGCAGCTCCGACAACCATTCCTACACTTACGCCTTTAGCGAGAGATGTGATATTTACACTCATTTTTATTACCTCCATTCGTTTTTAGTATTATCTGCCGAGTTTTATAATCTATTCATAACATGTTGCGTAAAATTTGAAAATATGATATACTTTATAATGGAATGAAAATAGAATATTTTTTGTACTTTGGAGTATAATATATGAACAATATAAAAAAAGTTTGTGCAATTCACGATATATCAGGTGTTGGAAGATGCTCGCTGACTGTAATAATTCCCGCTCTTTCCAGCATGGGAATACAGGTGTGTCCCGTGCCGACGGCTGTTTTTTCAGCGCATACGGGATATCACGAATTTGTTAAAAGAGATCTTACTGATTTTTTAGAACCGGCATTGAAGCAGTATAAGAAGCTTGGCACGGAGTTTGACTGCATTTACAGCGGATTTTTAGGTTCTGAGGAACAGATAGATCATGTTTTACAGTTTTTAACAAGCTTTAACAGCTCGCTCAAGGTAGTAGATCCTGTAATGGGAGATAACGGAAAAAAATATAAAACGGTAACGGACAACCATGTTAAGCGAATGACGGAGCTTGTAAAAGAAGCTGATATTATAACGCCGAATATAACCGAAGCGGCAATTTTGCTTGGCGAGGAATATCCAAATCAACCGCTTTCGTCACAAATGGTAAAAAGCTGGGCGGTAAGGCTTTCAGAAATAGGCCCTGATACGATAGTTATTACAAGCGTTGTACTTATGGACGGAACGCTCTGCAATATAGGATTTGATAAGAAGCAAAACAGCTTTTGGAAGGTTGCCTGTGAATATGTTCCGGCGCATTATTCTGGAAGCGGAGATTTGTTTTCAAGCGTTTTGGTAGGAGGAATATTAAAGGGCGACAGCCTGCCGATTGCTATAAACAGAGCGACAAGCTTTACTGAGCTTGCGATAAAAACGACATACAGCTATATGAACGAGCCGCTTGATGGAATAATGCTTGAAAAGTGCTTAAGCTGGCTTTCAGCGGATCAAATATTAAAGGATTACAAAAAGCTTTAAGAGGTGATTTTAGATGATGAAACAAAACGAATATGTAATTGTTGAGAAGAGAGAAATAGCTGACGGAATATTTGACTTCACCATCCAATGCGATGAAGTTGCAAGTATCTCCGAACCAGGACAGTTTGTACACATAAGCGTACCCGGATATTTTCTCCGCAGACCTATTTCAATTTGCGAAATTGATAAGGAAAAGGGAACTATCCGCATTGTCGTTCAGGTAAGGGGTAATGGAACAGAGGCAATGTCGCATTTGAATGAGGGTGAAAAAATGGACTTGTTAGGTCCTCTTGGAAACGGGTTTTCTGTATGCAGCAAGAATGATTCGGTTATTTTGATAGGCGGAGGAATAGGGACTCCTCCGATGCTTGCTCTTGCTGATATTTACAGAGAAAACGCAAGAGTAATAACAGGCTTCAGAACAAAGGCTCTTTCAATTTTAAGCGAGGATTTTAAAAATACAGGAGCTGATCTTCTTGAATGCACAGACGATGGCTCGCTGGGAAGAAAGGGCTTAGTAACTGATGCACTTTTGGAGGAAATAAAAAAGAGCAAGCCCAAAATTATTTATGCATGCGGACCTATGATAATGCTCAAAGGCATAAGCGAGATATGTAAAGAAAACGGTATTGAGTGTGAGATTTCTCTTGAGGAAAGAATGGCTTGCGGAGTCGGAGCTTGCCTCGGCTGCGCTGTAAAGCTTAATCGTGACGGAAACGAATATTACGGGCATGTTTGCAAAGACGGCCCTGTATTTTCATCAAAGGAGGTAGTGCTTTAATGGCAAATTTAGGCGTTAATTTTTTAGGGATAGACTTTAAAAATCCCATGGTTACAGCGTCAGGTGCATATGGCTACGGAAGAGAATATGAATCTCTTTATCCTCTAAGTGAGCTTGGAGGAATTTCAACGAAGGGAACTACCTTAAAGGTTAAGGATGGAAATCCTCCTCCGAGAATTGCTGAAACTCCTATGGGAATGCTCAATTCCGTAGGGCTTCAAAACGGAGGTGTAGATAAATTTTTAAGCTACGAGCTGCCTAATCTCATAACTAAAAATATAAGGATTATTGCAAACATTGCCGGAGGGACGGTTGAGGAATGCGTAGAGCTTGTAAAGAGAATGAATGGTACGGCAGTTGACATGATAGAGCTTAACATTTCATGTCCCAACGTAAAACAGGGCGGAGCGGCATTCGGCACAAATCCCGTTACGGCAGGTGAGATCACCCGTGCAGTAAAAGATGCGACCGAGCTTCCGCTTATGGTGAAGCTTTCGCCGAATGTAACAAGCATAACCGAAATTGCAAAAAGCGTTGAAGCGAACGGTGCAGACGCAGTTTCTTTAATAAATACACTCCTTGGAATGAGAATAGATATAAGGTCACGCAGGCCTATTCTAAAGAACAATGTCGGAGGTTTGTCTGGACCTGCCGTTTTTCCGATTGCCGTGAGAATGGTGTGGCAGGTTGCCAACTCTGTTAATATTCCTGTCTGCGGAATGGGCGGAATCGACTCAGGAGAGGATGCTATTGAGATGATGATGGCGGGTGCGTCACTTTTACAGGTAGGCGCTGCTATTTTCAAAGACGCATATGCTCCTGTGAAAATTGTTCGTGAAATGAATGAGTGGTGCGACAAAAACGGAGTTCATGACATAAACGAAATTATCGGAACAGTAAAGCCTTGGTAAAAGATTGTTTTATGTGCTATGCAGAAAATTTTGCATAGCACTTTGCATAAGATAAAAAAATCGCTCCAATAATGATTTTTAAAGGAGTGGTTTTATGAAAGAATTATTAAAAAATCGAATGGCAGTTTGTATGGCTTTAGCGCTTGTGGTTTGTCTTTTACTAGCGCCGATAAAACCGAGCGAGCAGTCCTTTTTGTTTCCTGAAATAACGGTGTTTCCGTCACTTGAGATAGACGAGGAAAAGTCTAATGAAAGTTTTGAACCGAGATTTTTTATATTCGATTTTTTTAGGGAACTTTTTTGTACAGATGAAGATTGACGGGAGAATTAAATATATGGTACAATATCACCATAAGCTCAAAAAAGGGGGGGAGTATAAATGCTCAAACTGATAACGGGAGCTGTAAACAGCACAAAGAGCGAGAAAATGACAGAAGAAGTTAGAGAGGCGCTGAAAAACGGCGAGGACATAATTTTGATAGTTCCCGACCAGTTTTCATTTGAATATGATAAAGAGCTTTACAATGAGGTCGGTGCAAAAGCATTTAATTCAATGGAGGTAATCGCATTTAACCGCCTTTGCGAAAAAATAATCAAGCTTAGCGGTACGGATCCGGGCGATTTCACTGACAATGATGCAAGACTAATCTGTATGTTTAATGCGGTAAGCGTTTTTCAAAAGTCGGGCAATGCAAAGTTTTTCAAGAAAGCACTTTTTAAAACCGGATTTTGCAAAGAAATGACTGAGCTTACAGATGAGCTTAAAAGATCGGGAATTGATGCATTGGCTCTTCGTGAAGCAGGAAGCTTATCAGGAGGCACACTAAGTGATAAGACAAGCGACATTGCCGACATTTTTGATCTTTATTTAAGTGAGCTTTCTAAAAGGGAACTTAAAGATAACTCAAATATTCAGTCTGAAGCTGTAAAGGCAGCAAAAAATTCTCATTTTTTTAGGGATAAGACAGTTTTTATACACGAGTTCTGCGATTTTTCATATGACGAATACGAGCTTATAACGGTAATTTTGAGCGAAGCAAAAAACTGTATAATTTCGCTTACCGAAGGGTATGATGAGAATTCCCGTTCTAATCTTTCGCCTTTTAAAACAACTGTGAAAACAAAGTCAAGGCTTATTTCCATTGCAAGGTCAATGGGATCTGAGGTAAGCGTTTTAAGAGCGGAAGGAAGCTTCTTTAAAAGTCATGCTTTAGAGTATCTTTCCAAAAACATATTTTGCACGGTGAAAAAGGAGTATGGCGATATAAACGACGGAATAGAGGTTGTAAAAGCTAAAAGTATATACGAAGAAGCCGAATATGCAGCAGCAAAAATCACAGAGCTTTGCAAGGAGGGATACTCCTATAAAGATATAGCGATTTTCACAAGAAATATCGGTGAATATTATCCTGTTGTTGAAAGTGTTTTTGAAAGATATGACATTCCTGTTTTTGGGCATCTAAGTCAAAGCGCTTTGATGTCACCTTTGACGGTATATGTTACAAGCATTTTTGACAGCGTAATGTCTAAAGAGTTTAAAACGGAAAATATTTTAAGGTACATAAAATCTCCGCTCTCAAAAATAAGTGAAGAGGACGCTTCAATTCTCGAAGATTATGTTTATAAATGGGGCGTTGACAAAACGCTTTGGAAAGAGGATTTCACAGGAGCAAATACCGAGAGTGATGATGAACTTTTACATATTAATGAAATAAGAAAATCAGTTGTTTCGCCGCTTATAAAGTTTAAAGAAAACTCAAAAGGTAAAACCGCAGATGAAATATGCCTTGCTTTAAATGAACTTTTTAATGATATTGCTTTGTCTGACAGAGCGTTTTATGTTTTGTCAAAAAGTTTAGAAAGCGGTGATGCTGAGCTTTTGGAGTCTGCAAGAGAGTTTAAGCAGATTTGGAGATTGTTTTTATCGTCGATAAATTCCGTATACAAAAATCTTAAGGGTGAAGCGATATCCTTAAGAAGATTTTTCGAGCTATTAAAAATTTTGCTTTCATCAGTTTCCGTTTCAAATCCGCCCGAATCATTAGATGCTGTTGCCGTTGCAAGAGCTGAGCATTCAAGACTTTCAAAGCAAAAGGTGTGCTTTGTCATTGGTCTAAATGACGGATTGTTTCCTGCTGTTTCAAAAGGCAAATCATTGCTGACCGATAAAGATAAGGAACGGCTAAAAACCGGAGGCGTAAGCTTCTTTGAAAGTACCTCTCAAAGGTTTGATACAGAACGCTTAATTACATATATTGCTCTTTCAACGCCAACGGACAGGCTTATTTTAAGCTATTCGCTGACGGATGCCGAAGGTAAACCGAGAAGAAAATCGAGCGTTATTTCCGATGTTTTGCAGATGTTTTCAAAAAGTGTGGAAAAAGCAGCTTCGGATATGCCTGCTTCGTTTTACGGGACAAGTGTAAAGAGTGCGTTCTTCAAGTATTTTGATTATTTGTCAACAGATAAGCCGAAGGCAAAAGCTATAAGGAATGAGCTTTCAAAAAATCAAAGCTGCAAGGCGAAGTTTGAGTATTTTGACAGCTTGCGTGAGAATAAAGATCATGCACTGTCAAAGGATGTAGCAAAAACCACTTTCTTTTCAAATGATTTGAATTTGTCTGCAACCAGAGTTGAAGACTATTATAAATGTCCGTTTAGTTATTTTTGCAAAAACGGACTTAAGATTTATCCTGTAAGAAAGGTGGAAATTTCTCCTGCATCTAGAGGAAATCTTATTCATTTTTGTCTTGAAGAGCTTATGTGTAAGAAGTCAGACGGCAAAACTTTGTATGATCCTGACTTTGAAAAGCTTGGCGATGATAAGATAAAGGCTAAGGTTCATACATTATGTGTCGATTATTCAAACAGAGAGTGGGGAGGGGATTTTGCAAAGACAAAGCGTTTTTATGAATCGGTGAAGAAGCTTGAAACGGCGGTATTTTATATTGTCAAAAATATTTTAGGCGAGTTTCAAAAATCATTGTTTCGCCCTAAAGCATTTGAATATGATCTTAAAAAGCAGGATGGAAAAAGTCTTTTGTCTATAAAGGTCGAAGAGGGGGTTTATATAAACATCTTTGGAAGAATAGACAGAGTAGATGTATATGATGAAGGGGAAACAAGATATATAAGAATCACCGATTATAAAACCGGCGGCAAAAACCTTAGCCTAAGTGATTTATATAACGGACTTAATATGCAAATGCTCATATATCTTTTAGCTTTAATTTCCGGTGAAAACGAAATAACTGAAAACAAAAAACCGTATCCGGCAGGTATTTTATATATGCCTGCTAAGTATGTCGGCAACTTCGTGGAAAGAACAGATGATATTTCGGATTTATCTGCGAATATCGAACAACAGCTTGAAGATATGAGAAACGAAGCTTTTAAGCGTGACGGACTGATAGCAGAAAATGTTATTTCTGCAGCTGCTATGGATAAAGCTTTAAGCGGACTGTATGCGCCTGTAAAATTAAAGAAAGACGGAAGCTTTTCTAAAAATTCTAAGGTTATGGACGTGAACCTTTTCAATGCCCTGTGCGAATTTACAAAAGAAAAAATATTCGAGCTTGGCGAAGGGCTTTTAAGCGGAGATATAAAAGCGAAGCCGGTAATGATAGGTGATGAAAAATCCTGCAAATACTGCGAATACTGGTCGGTATGCGGAAATTACGGCGATAAAGAGCCGAATGTTGTAAACAAAGATGACGTTGACAAGCTTTATGCAAAGCTAGGAGAAATGGTAAAAGGGGGGGATCTATAATGCCGATATGGACCGAAGATCAGCTTAAGGCGATAAACACTCAGGATAAAGGCGTTATAGTTTCGGCCGCCGCAGGAAGCGGAAAGACTGCTGTTTTAGTAGAGCGAACAATAAGAATGCTTTGTGATGAGGAAAAGAAAATACCTGCCGACAAGCTCTTGGCGGTAACTTTTACGAACGACGCCGCTTCACAGATGAAAGAAAAGCTGTCGGCAGCGCTTGAAAAAAAGATAAGAGAAAATCCTGAAAGTGAGTGGCTCGTTTCACAGCAGGAAAAGCTTGCTTTAGCGCAGATCACAACCATAAACAGCTTTTGTTATGATTTTGTACGAAACCACATTCATGAGTTTGATTTTGAGAGCGGCGTATCTATCTGTGATGAAAATGACAATAAAACGATTTTTGACACAGCTCTTCTTCAGACTGTTGAAGAGCTGTATGAAACCTCTCCTGATGATATGGCATTTTTAAATGATTATCTTTGTCTTGAAACAGATAGGGAGATTTTTGATGCTTTACAAGATATTAACACTTTTTTTGAATCAATACCATTTAAAGACGAGTGGATCGAGGCGCAGCGGTGCAGATATTCTTCAGATGATTTTTTTGAGGAAATAGCAGAAAAAACCAAGCAAAAAATCCTGTCGGAAATAAGATTTTTAACGCTTCAGGCCGAAAAGCTTAAACGAAAGGCAGAAAGACTTAAGCTCACGGATGCTCCTTTAAGAGTAA
>USCU01000032.1 GCA_900553335.1 uncultured Ruminococcus sp.
TGCCTCTTGTCTCGTGGGCTCGGAGATGTGTATAAGAGACAGGCTTGAAAAAGAGCTTGGATGTGAAGTTGTAGAAATTTCTGCGTTAAAGGGAACAGGAGTTGAAGCTGCTGCACAAAAGGCTGTTTCGGCAGCTCAAAAAAGTGAGCCGACTATTCCTCAGCACCGTTTCAACGGAAGCGTTGAGCATGCGCTTGCACATATTGAAGAGGCATTTTTGCATGATATTCCTGAGGAGCAGCAGAGATGGTATGCTGTAAAGATTTTCGAGAGAGATGAAAAGGTTTTGGAAGCGCTTTCAATTCCTCAAAGCACTTTAAAACACATGGAAGCGGATATAGCTGCTTGTGAGAAGGAGCTTGACGATGATTCCGAAAGTATTATTACAAATGAAAGATACATATATATCGGTTCAATTATTAAAAACTGCTATAAGAAGAAAAACAAAGGCGGTCTTTCTGCGTCTGACAAGATTGACAGAATAGTTACAAACAGAGTTTTGGCGCTGCCTATTTTTGCAGTAATAATGTTTTTAGTTTACTATGTGTCAATTTCTACAGTAGGAGGATGGGCTACAGACTGGACAAACGATGGGTTATTCGGCGATGGCTTCCATCTTTTTTCGATGAGCGGTGATTACGATGACGCAGTCGATGAGTATGCTTCGGAAAATGTTTTTACTAAAGATGTTTTAGCACAGGTTGAAGCAGCTGATAAGGCTGGAATAACTGGTGCTGACGAAATCTTAGCTGCTATTAAAGATGAAGACTTCGGAGCGTTTGAAGAAGCTTACGGCTCATACGGAGACGAGCTTGCAGAGAAAGAAGACGGTAAATATGATATCGCACCGCTGCTTCCTCTTGATGAAGAAGGCGAGTTTGACGGCGCACCTGACCCTGCTGAATACGGAGTATGGGTACCGGGAATTCCGGTTTTGGTTGCAGACGGACTTGAGGCTGTAAATACACCTGAGTGGTTAAGCGGACTTATCAACGATGGTATCGTAGGAGGAGTCGGAGCTGTTTTGGGATTCGTTCCTCAGATGCTTGTACTGTTTATCTTCTTAGCATTCCTTGAAGGATGCGGATATATGGCTCGTATAGCGTTTGTTATGGACAGAATTTTCAGAAAGTTCGGTCTTTCAGGAAAATCCTTTATTCCTATGCTTATCGGTACAGGATGCGGAGTTCCGGGAATAATGGCTTCCCGTACAATCGAAAACGAGCGAGATCGCCGTATGACCATTATGACAACAACGTTTATCCCTTGCGGAGCTAAGCTTCCTATTATCGCTTTGATTACAGCAGCATTGTTTGACAATGCTTGGTGGGTAGCTCCAAGTGCATATTTCCTAGGCGTTATTGCAATTATTGTTTCGGGAATCATGCTTAAGAAAACAAAGATTTTCTCAGGAGATCCTGCTCCGTTTGTTATGGAGCTTCCTGCATATCATATGCCGACAGTCGGAAGCGTTCTTCGCTCAATGTGGGAGCGTGGCTGGTCGTTTATCAAGAGAGCAGGAACAATCATACTTCTTTCTACCATTGTCATTTGGGCAGGTTCTGTATTCGGAAATACAGGTAATGGATTTGGATTTGATCCTAATATGGAGCTTTCGGACAGTATTTTAGGATATATCGGAAATGCTATAAAGTGGATCTTTGCACCTCTGGGATTCGGCGATTCATCCGCAGCTGTTGCAACCATTATGGGACTTGTTGCAAAAGAAGAGGTTGTCGGAGTATTCGGAGTTTTAGATTTCGAGGGACTTGCATCAGGAGCTTTAGGCGGATATGCATTCTTGGCATTCAATCTTCTCTGCGCACCGTGCTTTGCTGCAATGGGAGCTATCAAGAGAGAAATGAACAGCGGAAAATGGACAGCTTTTGCAATTGCTTATCAGTGCATATTTGCTTATGCAGTAGCTTTGATGATTTATCAGTTTGGAAGCATATTCACAGGAAATATAAATGTTATCGGTCTTATAGCTTCTGTATTAATCGCAGCATTTATCGTATTTATGCTTGCTAAGCCTTATAAAGAGTCCAATAAGCTTACAAAAACTGTAAGAGTTGTAAAATAAGTTAGGAGTAATTGATATGATTGCTTGGTTAGTTGATAATCTGGCTACAATTATTATATGCTTAGTGCTTTTGTCGGTAGTTGTGCTGATCATCAGAAGCATGGTTAAAGATAAAAGGAACGGCAAAGGTTCTTGCGGATGCGGTTGTGGAAACTGCCCAAGCGCAGGAATGTGTCACAGCAAAAAGTGACGGAACAAAATTAGAGTTTAAGTTTTTCTAAAGATTTATCTCCCCTCTAAGAACCACCTCGGCAAATTTGTTTTGCCGAGGTGGTTTATTTGTTTTGTACGAAGAAATTAATAAAAACACAAAAATTTTTATATAACGAAAACGGTGCTTATTATATCTTAAATATGGAGGTGTTTTTATGAAAATGAAAGGAATAAACAAAAAAATCGTATCCGCTTTGGCATCAGTTGTTCTTGCAGTTTCTTGTACAGCAAGTGTAATGACTTTTGCTGATGGGGATCTTGAGGAGGATCTTAAAAGATTTGACGACAAGAATCAACAGCAAATAGTTTATGACATGGGTGCAGGAATAAATCTTGGAAACCAGTTTGAGGCTGTGCTAAATGACGGATATCCAAGTGAAACCGCATGGGGAAATCCTGTTATTACAAAAGAGCTTATAAAGCAGATCCATGACAGCGGTTTTAATACAATAAGACTTCCGGTTTCTTATTTTTTCAGAATCGGTGAAGGACCTGATTATACTGTTGAAGAGGCGTGGCTCAATAGAATTCAAGAGGTAGTAGATTATGCTTATGAGCTTGGCATGTATGTTATTATAAACATGCACGGTGATGGTTACTACACTATTGCGAATTCATGGCTTCTTTTGGGAGATTACAACGATATTAATCCAAAAGCTATGACTGACAGCGAATATCAGGCGGCTTTGCAAAAAGAAGCTGCTCGTGTTGATGCTATGGTTGACAAATATGAGCGTGTTTGGACGCAGGTAGCAAACACTTTTAAGGATTATGATGAGCATATTATTTTTGAATCAATGAACGAGATGCAGTCGAAGCAGACAGGTACAGCTTATGCTAAGATATTTTATCCTGTGCTTAACAGACTGAATCAGTCGTTTGTTGATACTGTAAGAAAAACAGGTTCAAATAACGCTAAGAGATGGCTTTTGATTCCGGGCTGGTGGGCTGAGATAAACAAAATAGTAAATGATGATCTTGGCTTTGAAATTCCTACAGATACCTTCAGAAGCAAAGAGATCCCTTCCGATGAGAACAGAATATTTTTGTCGATTCATTTTTATGAACCGTCAAGCTTCTGCCTTAACGAGGACGCTAAGGTGACAACGTGGGGAACCAACAGCGACTACTCCAATATCGAAACGCAGTTTAAGCTTGTGCATGACAAATTTATTTCAAAGGGATACCCTATTATTATAGGGGAATACGGAGCAGTCAACAAATCCTCGTTCGACCCTGCTAACACAACCTGCCGTCACGATATGTATAAAGCAATATGCGAGTCGGCTAATAAGTATGGTCTTGTTCCTATTGCATGGGACAACGGTTATACAGGTGATTACGGACTTGGACTATTTGACAGAAATAATGCAACAGTTAAGTTCCAGCAGGTAATAAACGGAATTATGGAAGTGTATAATCCGGATAAGGTTGTTGACGTACCTGTGGTTCCTGTAGTGCCAAGCGATCCGAACAGAAAGAATCTTACAAATCCAGACGGATATAACACATCAAAAAATGCTAATATCAACGCTGACGGAAGCTATGACGGTTACATTCAGACAATTGTTAAAGATACATATAATTTTGCAGATTTCACAGAGCTTGAGGTTACCTTTACTGTTGATGGAGATGTAACAGACGATACTCCGGTATTTAACTTCCAGCCGTTTACAAGCTCATACGGAGGCTGGCAGGATACACTTCTCACAATAGGAGATTGCGAGCTGAACGATGGAGTTTATACAGGGAAAATCCCGATTTCCGATATAACAGCTCATCTTGGACTTGCTGACACATACGGAATTAACATCTCGTATGTATCGGCTGAGCCTGATGTTGCACTTAAAACATACGCTATTTTATCCGATGGAACTGCAACAGAGCCTACTACAGGTGACACACCTCAGATTACTGAGTTTGACGCAGTAGTAGGATTTGCGGACGGCTCATGGACTTTTCAGGATTGGTCGTCATCTGTAAAGGTAACCGGAAACGGCACTTACAGTATTACTGTAAACACAAACGGACAGGAAGCCATGAATGCTGTTGTTTTCGTAATAGACCTTCTAGGCGCTCAGGCAGGATTCCCGAATATATCTGCTACTCTCGACAGCATTGTGTTCGATGGGAAAGAGTATGAATTTGACGCAAGCAAAATAGCTTACGGCGATATTGAGGGCAAAGGCAACTACCGAATTGATATTTATAATGAATACGGTCCTACAAAGAACGATCCTGGGGTTAATATTTTTGACATTTACTTCAGTGAGTATATGACTCTTACGTTCACCGTTTCAGGAATGGATTTACCTGAGCAGGAATCAACTACAGCTGAAAGTGATGTACCGAATACAGACGTTCAGCAGCCAACAACTGATATTGACGTACCAACCACAAACGGAGAAGAATCTACTACAGGCAGCGAGAATAATGCTTTTGAACCGACAACGGACAGCGATCCTATAACAACAGATGTTTCAGATGAGCCGACAAGAGCAGCTGAATCAACAGACGCAAATAATACCTCTGCTTCATCCGAGAATACATATAATAAGGGAGAAGCAAAAACGACAACAGTTAGCAACACAACCGAAACAACTAATACAGTTACAGACAGACCTGTAAACACAGGTGCTGCTGCAGCGGTATCTCTTACTGCATTTATGTTGGCAGGAGTAATCGGGGCTGTAGCTGTTAAGAAAAGAAAAATGTAGATCAGAAAAATTAAAGAAACTCATTTTAAGGATAATCAGATTATTATTTAATAACAAAGTCTAAAAACAGCGGTGCAGTTTTAAAACTGCACCGCTGTTTAGTTTGAAAAACTATTCATATTCCTCGCTGTTTAAAAATTTATATTCCCTTGGAGTGAAGCCGGTCTGAGCTTTAAAGCATTTGCAAAAATAGCTCTGCGAAGAAAACCCCAAGGTGTATGCTATATCTGATTCTCTGTAATCGGTTGATAAAAGCATATTCTGTGCTGTTTCGATACGTCTTATAAGAATATACTTTTGAATAGTAAGCGACATTTCCTTCTTGAACAGCTCGCACAGATAACTTTTGTTAAGTCCTGTCAAGTCAGCAAGCTCGTCTATAGTCATTTTTTTGTGAAGATTATCACAGATATAGTTTATGACTTGTCGCACCTTCGGAGATAAAATCCTGTTCTTTTTCAAATTTTTCATTTGCCTTGCAAATTCAAGGGACATTTCATTTCCAAGACGAATGACTTCAGAAACGCTTTTGCAGATGTCTGCCCGTCTTATAAAAATATCCGAAAGAGTGTATGCAGTTTCGTGCGGTAACCCGGCAGACGAGCATATTCTCGTTATAAGAGCTGTATTGACGATAAAGTGATAAATATGATTTCTCAGCGGATTGCTTGAGAGGTTGCCTTTGCCGACTTCAAAGGGAACATCAGCATACGTTTTTTGGTTTTCTATGATTCCGTCAACATCTCCGTCTTTTATCATTCTGAAAATAGATTGCTCGTTTTCATATGGCTCGTGAAAGAATTCCTTTTCACGCTGAACATAAAGCTGGTATTCAAGATCTTTTTTTGTGTCTTTGCCCGAACCCATAAAACTACCTCCCATATAAAAACCGCTGTAATACAATTATAATTCAACTGATTTTTTTTGTCAATTGTAATCAGTTATGATCTCGCAAGGATTTCCACATTTCTAAGGCGTTGGGTTTCATATGCGTAATCATCGTAAGGGTTATGATCCTTCTTTGATTGCGGTACGGCAATGCAGTGCCATTGCTCTGTTAAATGACGGACAAGCTCTTATTGAATTTTGCTTGTATAATGACGGAGTGTTCCTTTTTACAAACCGTATAAAAAATTTTTTATATCGGTATAGACAAATAAATATAAATGGTGTATAATTAATATATTATAACGGGGTGTGGCGCAGGTGGTAGCGCGCTTGACTGGGGGTCAAGAGGTCGCAAGTTCAAGTCTTGTCACTCCGACCAGACACATAGTGTACTACATTATTATAAGGAGTGTAAATACATGCAGAAGTTAGTTTATTTAAGCAATAGCCGTGATTACACGGAGCAAGGTAATATTAATGAAAACAAATATTTTGTTAATATCAATAGTTTGTTAGATCAGGGATGGAAAGTTGCTCATATAACGCATGATGTGGTGGAGATCGATGATAATCAGAATCCGTCACGAAAAGAAACTTTTGTTGCTTTTGTTTTGCTTGAAAGATCTGAAGAAGACAAATAGTTTCCATTAAAAAAACATTTTTGCCATGATATGATAGAAAAGTATTTCGACCAATTCAATAGTTAATTACATTTTGATTAATAAAAAGCTTGTCTGATGAAATAATCCAATCATTAACATATACGGAAACATACATCAAAACAGCCCCGTTTTTCGGGGCTGTTTTTGTTTTGTCTACAACGTGCCTGCAATAGACTTTTCTAATTGCAATTTTAGATGTATCTGTAATCTGCTTTGACGGTATACCGATTCCTTTTTCGTCAAGATAAAACAGTCGATTATTCGTGCTATCGTTTCACAAATATCTTTTTAGAAAAACAAGGCAGTATTATTTCACTTATAGGCCAATTTACTTGTTTTACTCAATGTAATTGACAATACAAGCGTTAAAACTTCAGCAATAAAAGGAGCCAACCATATAGCTTCACTTCCGAATATCATCGGAATAGAAAAAATACTGATCGCTTTTAATACAATACCTCTGCTGACTGCAATGATATTGGCTGCATTGGTTCTCTTTGTAGAAAACATAAATGCAGTATAAATTAAATTAAGAGCCATAGGCAGAAATGACAGGCTAAAAAACGGTAAAGCCATAGATGCTGTACGGACAAGTTCTACATCATTGTTAAAAATACGGATAATCGGTTTATCAAATAAAAACAGTCCCCCGTAAATCAAAGCCGATAAAAGCAGATTAATAACAAGACCACAGCGGAAAAACCATTTTATCTCATTTGTATCGCGTCTGCCGTAACAGTTTCCCCAAAGCGGCTGCAAACCTTGCGCAACGCCCGAAAGAATTGCATTTGCAAGCGAATAAATAAAACTTAGCACGCTGAAAGTTGATATGCCAATATCCCCAACAAGACTTGCCAGTGCAATATTGTAACATAGTGCCGTTACGGGGGTTGTAAGCTGTGAAATCGCTTCGGGAACACCACGCTTGTAGATTTTTCTAACGAGTGTTGCATCCAACTTTATGAGTTTAAGTTTTAGATATCCTTTTTTGCGCCAAAAGTGTGACAGTAGAACGAGTACGGAAAATACCTGTCCTAATCCCGAAGCAACTGCCGCTCCGATAATTCCCATTTTAAGAGGGAATATAAACAGCCAATCCAAAAATATATTTGCAACTGCTCCAACACACATACCGATAAAGGAAAGCGTTGGTGAGCCATCATTTCTGACAAATACGGATAGGCAAGTACTCATCAGCATAGGAATTGAAAATGCTGAATAATAAAATAAATAATCCGCCGACATTTTTCTCATTTCATCGCTTAATTTATTTGCACCGCTTATATCTACAATTTGTTGGGAGAATATCATGCCGATGATCATTAGCATGGCAGAGAGTGTTAATGTTAAAATAATCGCTGTCATAAACGCCTCGTTTGCACCCTTTTTATCCTCTCGCCCCATTCGTATCGCTACAACGGTTGCTCCGCCCATTGGAAACATAGCGGCAATGGCAACAACGAAAGTAATAAATGGAACGGCGATATTAACTGCCCCCAGTGCAGCTGATCCAACCCCTTGACCTACAAAAATACCATCGACAACATTGTAAAGATAAGTTACAAACAAACCGCCCATTGCAGGGAAAATGTAACTGTATAAAGATTTTGCTCTTACATTCATAAAAATATCTCCATATAAAGAAACGGAATAAAGCCGTGGTTGACTTCATCCCGTCCGATAAAACAAAAGTGGGATAAAGCCCCAATAAGGTCTTATCCCACTTCAACAATCTTATTTGATTGCAAGTCCTCTGACAAGCAAAAATATTATATCACTTTCAAAGAAGATTGTCAATATCTATCTCTTAAACTATGTACCATCCGCCTTTTCGGGCGGCTGATTTTTTAATACTGCGGCACACAGCACCTCAATATCTCATAATACTTTACGGCAAAGTGGTTTTCTCGGCAGCTATCGCCGGAATTGCTCTTTGCGGTGTACATTACTTTCTACAAATATATCCTAATAATTATAATTACAGGTTATCCCTATAATTGGATTTTTCATAGTAATATTCCTCTATAACTAATGTTTTTAGCAGACCATTCTTCAATTTCCAAGCATAACACATTTACTCGTTTTAATAATGCTTCTGGAAATTCCCAATCGTCTTTATGAGTGTAGTGATTCATTAAAATATTCAATGCTCTCTTTCTTTCCACTGGTTCATTGATAAAGCGGATATATCCTTTCCCCATTACGCATTCATAGTGATATGTAATGTCAGGCATTTTTTCAGATTTTTGAAGTGCATGTTTGGTATCCATTTCAAAACTTACTCTATCGTTTTCTCTTAACAAATCAACCTTTTTGCCATTCATAGCACTGTGAAAATATAGAATACATTTTCTGTTTTGAATTTCTATACCAAAATTCACAGGTACAATATAAGCGTATAGGCTTAAGTGGAGGTATATATGAAAATATTAACTGTTGAAGATGATAATATGATAAGAGAGGGAATAAGTGAATATCTTTCAGAATTTGGATATACTGTTATTCAAGCTAAAGATGGAAG